>NZ_QUAJ01000020.1 GCF_003391055.1 Psychrilyobacter piezotolerans | reverse complement strand
TGGATATTGTTGGACACAATATTGTAAAATACACCCGGGGAAATTTCCCATTGGCAGTGAGTATGATAATGTGGGTATCGGCATTATTCACCTCGGTAATTGGAAATGTAGCCAATGCAGCCATGGTCTCCAAGATAATTCATTTTATGATTCCTAGTTTTGAAGGTCTGCAAACTACGACATTTTGGTGGGCACTTTCTATGGGATCACTCCTGGGAGGGAACATAACTATCCTGGCATCTGCAACCAATGTGGTGGCTATAAATTCAGCCACTAAGGCAGGGTGTAAGATAAGTTTTGGTAAGTTTATGAAATTCGGATTAATAATAGCAGTCCAGACTTTATTTGTAGCTAATATCTATCTGTGGGTTAAATATTTTTAAATAAAAAAGACTATCCTCCTCCTTGGAGGATTTTATAGAAAAGATCCAGTAAAAACAGTCATTTTGACTGCTCTACTGGATCTTTTATTTTATATTTTTATCTTTCGCCTCAACTTTGGTTTGTCCGATTATAGACAAATTTTCAAAAGGTAGAAGTTAATATTCTGCTTAGACCTTATTAGATCTCAATCTCTTCTAATAACTCATTTATTAATTCTAGATCAAAGTTTGTTGGATCAAATTCTCTACCTAACCACTCCGTCATTTCCTTATATTCTTCGTGGGTAGGGTCAGATATTATCTCTAATAGGTGTTCATACCCCCATATCCCGCCACAATCTTCAGGAGGACATGCTCTTTTCCCTTTTATGCATACAGGCAGTTTCATCTCAGAATCAAAAGGCAGTATCTTCTCCAATATTATTTTATGTTCCCATCCGTCACCGAAGTCATACTCATAGGTAAGTTTTTGTTTTTCCTTTTTTAATAATTGATATAACTTATATTTTCTCTCATCCAAAGAAGAGTCTCCCCAAAACCCATCATCTTCCTCCAAAGGTATCTGATAATACTTCTTTCCATCATAAAAATGGTGTAGATGATAGTTAAACCATCCCATAGACTCCTGTATAACTTCGTGAAGTTTATCTAATCTTATATTACTGGGAACCAAAACTCTCCTCCAAATAGGAGGCTTAGCTCCCTTTAATTCGATTTTTAATTGATAAATACTTTTAAATGCTATTGTTGCCATATTTTATTCCCCCTTTTTGCATTAAGTTATTTTCCCTTTACAAAATTAAGTATACTCCTTTTCTCCTTTACTTTCCACCTAATCACTTATTTTTCTTCTCTACTTGCTACTTGTTGCCTGAATCTATCATCACTAACTATAAAATTAATCTTTCTCCCTACCCATTATATTTATTACTTTGGTTTCCTTTATGAAGGGAAGCCATAAGAAGGAAGAGTTCATAGATGAAAAAGGGAGCAGATTATTCCATCTGCTCCCTTTTTCATCTATATAAAGTTACTAATCCAAAAAACTCTCTCCATTTAATTTTTCAGGTTCTCCCTTTAAAAACTTTTCCTTTGTTTCTTTTGTTTCAGACCATTCTTTCCATCCGCCGTCATATAGGGATATTTTTTCAAGACCCATAGCCTGTGCATAGAACCATACTTCACTTGCTCTCCATCCTGTTCCGCAGTAAAATGCCAGATGATTTTCTGGATTTATCTTCAGTCCGTCCCACATCTTCTCAATCTCGGTATATGGTCTCATATGAAACTGATCCATATCTCTGTAATCCTCTAAGTGCCAAGGGTCCGATCCTGCCATCCCCCATTTAGCTCCTTTGATCCTTCCTCTGGGCTTGATATAGTCATACCCGCTGATTTTCCCAAGGTATTCTTTCCAGCTTCTGATACTGATAAGATCCCCGTCTTCAGCCTTCAATAATTCCACAGCTTCAGGAAGATCTACAATAAGTTCAGGGTTTTGTGGAACATCTGCCCCAAATTCTTTTACCGGCTCTGGATTTTTCATCTCAGTTTCCACAGGGTATCCAGCATCTTTCCATGCCTTCATTCCGCCATTTATCATTCTCACATCTTCTACACCTGCATATTTAGCTATAACTCCAAATCTTGCAGCGGCCATAGGATCACCGTAAACAAGTACAAGGGTATCTGTTGTGATTCCCTGTCTTTCCATCTCAGCCTTAATACTCATATCATCAACTCTGTTCCAAAGAGGCCCTACCTCTACCCATCCTGTATGCATCCAGTAAGATCCTGGAATATGTCCTTCTTTATGAGGCTTACCTTCTTCACTCCACCCTACATTAAATACCTTTACAGGTCTTCCGTCATAGTGGCTCACTTTTTCCCCCTCTGAAAGATCCTTGACCCAGCTCACAGGAACAATAGTCTCATATCTTTTTAACTTTTCCAAAGGTAGAGATTTATCTCCCCATTCCTCTACTCCTCCATCAAAGACAGATACTGTATATCCTTTCTCTGTAAGGATATTTTTCATAGTTTCTGACCCTTCACCGTAGAGAATTATCTCGTTTCCTGCTACAATCCCTTTTCTCTCAAGAGCCTTTTCTACATCCCCGTCTTTAACAGCAGTGGCAGGATAATTTACCGCTCCAGGAATATGACCGTTAATTCCATTCCCTTTCAGATCCCAACCGTTGTATTCATCATAACTTCTGGTATCCATCACAACTATATTTTTATCTTCCCCTGCATTTTGAACTTCCTTCACACCAACAGAACCTTCTTTAGCTATTTGAGCTTTTGGTTCCTCCACTTTACTGCCGCATCCTATCATTCCAAATGCCAGTGCCAGTATAACAAACAATTTTTTCATCTCTTCACCCCAGTTTATATTTTATTTATTTATTTATTGCTAATTTTTTTTGTATCCTGTGTACTTTTACTCATTGAGAATACATTTATTATTCTATCATTTTACTCCATTTTATTAAAGGAATAATCTGCACTATTAGATCTGGTGTACATAATTTCTCCAATTATATAAGATTTAAGTTTTTTACAGCATCTCAATAAATGCCTCTATCCTTGTTTTTATCTGACCTGTATCCCCTGTTGAATAATCTGTCTCAAGGGCAATATACGGAACATCCTTTTCCTTAGTCACAACTCTTTTTATCATGTGAGTCTCTACACTGTAGGTGTGACAGGCTTGAAGAATTACCTCTACAACTCCGTCTATCTGATATTCATCCATAAGCCTCTTCAAAAGATCCTCCCTGTCTGTATTGGGCGACATAACAGAACAGGGAATAGATATATATTTTTCCGCCAGTGCCTGGATAGGATCTATTGTTTCATCTACAAGTCTGTCTAAATTCTTGGCTCCCCCGCAGTTTTCATATGAAACTACTACAGCTCCTGCATCTTCAATAGGTTTTATGATTTTTTCTGCAACTCCCCCTATAGGACATCCTGTAATTAATATTCTCGGTGCTCTCACAGAAACTTTAGAGCTCTTATTTCTGTCAATCTCCTTCAGGTTTTCTATAATTTCTCTTATTTTTTCATTTTGAAGTTTTTTATCAAAGGTATAGCTGACACCATTTAAAACCTTATGCATCTCATATCCCGAAAGAGGCGGGGGAGTTAGTTTTCCCAGGCTGTAAAACTCCTTTAAAAGCTTTCTTTCATCGTTAATCTGAGAGATTGCTTCTGAAATTTTTTCCTTTGAGATGGATACATTAAACTTTTTCTCTAATTTATCCTTAAATCTGGATACCTCTTCCTTCCAAAGATCCATTCCCCTTTCTTTATCCTGGGTCTGGGGAAGCTGCATTATATAGGTATCTTTTAACTCCCCCAGGAGTTCATACATCTTCTTTTTCCCGTCGCAGGTTGTTTCTCCTACAATCATATCGGCAAAATACATATACGGGCATTTATCAGTGAGAGCATAGCCATAACTTGCCTTTATTAGTGGACATAAGTTTTTCGGCAGATGTTTTTCCGCTGTTGGTATAGTCTCTTCACTTACAGAACAAAGGGATACGGGGACCGCTCCTGCTGCATAGATTAATTCCTTAGGTGTATATGTACAAAATGTACCTACTATATTTTTTCCGCTGTCTTTCAGTTCTTTTATGGTTAAAAATCCGTCCCGTCTGGCTTCTTCAAAATCCTGGAAATTTTCTGGTAATTTGTTAATACTTTTCATCTTTTATCCCCTTTTTATAGTTTTTTATTTACCCTGGGATCCCCTGCAGCAATAGGATTTTTAGAATCCTGTATCCACTCATAGAATCCTCCGTCATAGATACTTACATTTTCCCATCCCATTAAATATGCGTCAAAGAAAGCCAGTGCTCCTCTCCATCCTGTGGCACAGAAAAAAGAAGATTCATTTTCAGGTTTGATATCCCATTCTTCCCACATTTTTTGTATCTGGGTATAGTCCCTCATTGTTCCATCTGAATCCACAAAATCTTCCGAATGATACCCGTCTGAACCGCCGTGCCCGAATACAGACCCCGGTATACGACCTTTTTCAGTGAAATAAGAATATCCCCCATTGTTTATCCCTGCATACTCTTCCCATGAAACTACTGCTGTTAACCTGCCATTGGGATCTTCAATTAATTCTTTTGCTTCTTTCAAATTTTTTGTATATTCCGGGTGGATAGGTATCTGCCCTCCAAAATTATTATCTGAAACCCAAATATTCTCACCTTTCTCCAAAGGTAATCCGGCATCTACTAATCCTTTTACATTTGAATTTATTATCCTGACATCTTCAACCCCGGCATACATAAGAACATGTGCTAAACGACCTGCTGCCATAGCTTCATCACTATAGATTATAATCATTTTATCCTTAGTTATCCCTGTTTCATTTAATAATTTTTTTATTTTATCATCCGAAACTACATTCCAAAGGGGTAAACTTTCTATATCGTTTGTATCTATATAGATAGCACCTTTTATATGTCCTTTTTCATATTCTTTTTTTTGTTCATAATTTACATTTACAATGATATATTCCCTTCCATCATAATTTTTCACTTCTTTTCCCTCTGTTAAATCTTTAACCCATTCAGGATAAACTAACTTTTCATAGTTCTTTAACTTATCAATTTTTAAAGAATTATCCCTGCTCCAGTCCTGCATACCGCCCTCATAGTTGGCCACATCTTTATAACCTGAACTTTTTAAAATATTATAAAGTTTCAGACTCTCTTTTCCGTAATTAGAATATACAACTATGTTTTTTTCCGGCGATAATCCGTTTTTTTTAAATATTTTTTTTATTTCATTTTCATTTAAACCTTCTAATAAATTAAACTGTAAATTAATTGCACCAGGAATATGTCCGCCTTTTATTCCTTCATTTAAACTCCATCCGTTAAATTCCTCATCCGACCTGGTATCGATAATCATTAAACCTTCTGTATTTTTTATATAATCTTTATTTACTGTCTTCACAGCTTCCTGATAATTTTTATTTTTTACAGGAACTCTATTACATCCATAATTTATGGAACCCAAAATTATCAAAATAGTGACTATAAATACATTTCTATTTATCCCCTCTAATCTTCTTCCCATCTCTCTCCCCTTTTTAATCAAATAAAATTTTCTATATCTACTCTGCTTCCCATACCCATGCTTTTTTTCTCATAAGACCATCTGCAAAGGGTATATGGATCGAAACTATTACAGATATCAGTAATAACTGCTGATACCATAATAACGGCATAACCTGTAACGGTGTCACTTTTCCTCCTGCAAATCCTACTAAAATAAGCATCTGAGCTCCATATGGAATAATTCCCTGGGCTATGCATGAAAAAATATCCAGTATAGCAGCACTTTTTCTCGGATCAACATCATATTTTCTGCAGAGCTTTTTAGCAATGGGACCATTTATAATGATGGCAACGGTGTTGTTTGCAACTGCCATATCTGTAAGTCCTACCAACGCTCCTATCCCAAGCTGTGCAGTCTTAGGCCCTTTAATACTTTTTTGTATTTTTTCAAGGAGCCACTGAATTCCCCCGGCTTTAGCAACCATTGTAGCCAGACCGCCTGTAAGAAATGAAAGGAGAAAAATTTCATTCATTCCTGAAAAACCATTATAAATTTCCTTTGAAAAACCCAGTAAATTAAAACTTCCGTAGATAAATCCAAGTATCCCCGAAAGAGCGATTCCCCCGGTCAAAACCGTGAAGACATTCATCCCTATTAAAGAAAATACCAATACAAAGATATAAGGCAAGATTTTAATTAAATTGAAATCATAGTTTTGAACTTCAGGCAGGACTTCCGGTCTTCCAAAAACAACTAAAAGGACAATGGTAAGTATAGCTGCAGGAGCTGTAATCAAGATATTCACCCTGAACTTATCCTTCATCTCTACGCCCTGAGTTCTCGTTGCTGCAATTGTAGTATCTGAAATTATTGAAAGATTATCTCCAAATATAGATCCACCCATAACAGCTGCAAGAACCAATGGCAGGGAAAGTCCTCCCTTTTCAGCCAGCCCTACAGCAATGGGAGCAATGGCAACAATGGCTCCGATAGAAGTTCCTGTAGCTGTGGAAATAAATCCGGCTATAATAAATAACCCGGCAGCTATATACTGTGCAGGAATATAGGTAAGTCCCAAATTAACCGTAGAATCTACTCCTCCCATGGCCTTGGATACTCCGGCAAAGGCTCCGGCAAGTAAATAAATTATACACATGATCACTATGTCCTGGTGACCGCATCCGCTGACAAAGGTATTGAATTTTTCAGTAATCGTTCCCTTAAAAAGGATAAATGCACTGACAACCCCTGCAAAGGCTGCTATAGGAGCAGGCAGCTGATAAAATGCCAGTTCTACCCCCTGGGCTTGAAGAACCAGTCCGCTTCCCAAATAAAGACCGATAAAGATAAAGAAAGGTATCAGTCCCTTAAAATTTCCTTTAATATTTTCCTGTTTCATAACTTCCCCCTGTATAATGATTTTTGCTACAGATCACGCAGATAGATAGCCTGATTTTCACAGATTATTCTTTTGCCACCAATTATCACTAATTTTCTCCAATAGAAATAATTCTAAATTTTAAATATATCTGTGATAATCTCTTTATATATTTAAAGTTTTTTATTAACTCTACAATTTTTTAATACTCGTATATAATCTGTGTTATCTGTGTCCATTTTTTTGGTCTCCATTGTACATTTTGAATTCCAATTGGTGTTCATTGGTGGCTAAGTTTTTTAGTTTTTATAAAGTTTTTATTACTGCAAAACGTCATTTAATTAGATGTAATTAAATTTATCTCCTACAGCATCTCTATAAATGCTTCCATCCTTGTTTTTATCTGTCCTGCATCTCCAGTGGAGTAGTCTGTTTCAAGGGCAATATACGGGATATTTCTTTCCTTTGTCAGGAATCTTTTTACACTGTGGCTTTCGATACTGTAGGTATGGCAGGCTTGAAGGATCATATCCACTACACCATCCACCTTATATTCATCTACCATATCTTTTAGAAGCTCTTCCCTTCCTTTATTGGGGGTCATTACAGAACATGGAATATTAAGGTATTTTTTGGCAATAGCTTCTATTGGATCTATAGTTTCATCTACTTCCTCGTGAAGTTCCTTGTATCCCTGGCAGTTTTCCAAGGCTACTACTACAGCTCCTGCATCTTCAATGGCTTTTATAACTTTTTCAGCTACTCCCCCGATTGGACATCCCGTCACCAATATTCTCGGTGTTGTTTCTGTATACGTAGTATCATTTTCTGCCTGTTTTTTCTTTAAATCTCCTATAAGCTCCCTTACATTGCTTCTCATTTTTTCCTTGTCGAATGTATAGTTGGCACCATTTAAAACAGTAAACATGTCAAATCCCGATATAACCGACGGCTTTATCTTTCCTAACTCATGGAATTCCTTTAATAATCTTCTGTCTTCATTGCATGACTTGATTGATTCTTTCAATCCTTCCTCAGTAACTGTTACATTAAATTTATTTTCTAATTTCTTTATCAAAAATCTCATTTCACTCTTCCAAAGATCCATTGCATGTTCCTTATCCTGGGTCTGGGGCAGCTGCATTACATGGGTATCCTTTATCTCTCCCAGGAGTTCATACATCTTCTTTTTTCCGTCACAGGTGGTTTCTCCTACTACCATGTCGGCAAAATACATATATGGGCATTTGTCGGTAAGAGCAAACCCGTAGCTGGCTTTTACCAACGGGCATAGATTCTTCGGCAGGTGTTTTTCTGCTGCAGGAATAGTCTCCTCACTGACAGAACAAAGTGATATAGGGTGAGCATTGGCTGCATATATAACCTCTTTTGGAGTATATGTACAAAATGTTCCTACGACATTTTCTCCCCTGTCTTTAAATTCCTTTACAGTAAGAAATCCTTCCCTTCTTTTTTCCCCGAATTCCTCGAATTTTTCCGGTAAGCTGTTTTCATTTAAATTTTTCATTATTTATCCCCCTGTTTTTTATTTTTTTTATTATAAATTAAGTTTATAAAAATCTTATGACTTGTTGGATGTAGCATCAGGTTGCTTTTTTTCCTAAATTTACCTGAATATTTGCAGAAAAAAATAGAGGGAGGCAAAATTGGTGATATCCACCCTCTTTTTATCATATTTGCTATTTTTGATCTTCTCTCTTAAATTATTGAACTACAACTACATTTGCAGGAACTCCTCCCCATTCTTTCATACTGCCCTTGTAGTTATTTACATCAGAATATCCCAATCTTGCCAATTCTTCTGCTAAAACCTGGCTCTTTCTTCCTGTGTTGCAGTATGTGATAATTTCAGTTTTTGGAGTCAATCCCTTAGATTTAAGTAATTCTAATTTTATCGAATCATCTTCTATAGCCATAAATGAATCGAGAGGCACGTTGATTGCGCTCAAGATATGACCGCCTTTTATCCCTCTTCCCGGAGTTTTCCCGTTATATATTTCTTCACTTCTCACATCTATAATGACTGCATTGCTGTTTAATCTTTTTGTCACATAGTTCATATCTACAATTTTAACTCCACTGGATGCCATTGTTTGTACCGTCATCATAATTGCAATTCCTAAAACCAATAATATTTTTTTCATGTTCATTCTCCTTTAATTTTATTTTTTTGTCACAAATTACACTAATTATTATAAAATATATAGAACGCGGATCTCTTTGAGACACACTGAAAGCCCTTTAATCTACACAGATAAAAATCTTTTTTTTTGGTTTTTTAACCTAAAAAATAAACCTGTGGCCATCATAGTTCTTTCCGTGTATGCGATAGCATTCGCGTTCTATCTCTTTCT
This sequence comes from Psychrilyobacter piezotolerans, assembly GCF_003391055.1. Taxonomy (NCBI): domain Bacteria; kingdom Fusobacteriati; phylum Fusobacteriota; class Fusobacteriia; order Fusobacteriales; family Fusobacteriaceae; genus Psychrilyobacter; species Psychrilyobacter piezotolerans. The sequence continues at coordinate 65,995 of NZ_QUAJ01000020.1, read as the reverse complement.
TTTAAATCCTTTGAACATGGATCTCTTTGAGATATATTAGTGTTGATTTGTGTAATTCGTGACTAAGTTTTAATTACTTATCATTAGTTTTTTTCTATTTTTTTAGCTAAAATAGCAGCTCCGATAGCTCCTGCATACCTTCCCAATTCATGGGTTACAACTTTTTTTCCCATAGCCTTGGACAGTTCCTCCAGTATATACGGGTTTCTTGAGAGTCCTCCTGTAAGGAAATAGGCATCTGATTCCCCGTGTCTGGAACACAGTGAGTTTACTTTTTTTATAACAGAATCCACTATTCCAAAGGCTATATTTTCCCTTTTTTCTCCTCTGCCGATGAGACTTATAACCTCTGATTCGGCAAAAACAGTACACATAGAAGTTATCTCTATGCCGCTGCCTTCCCTGGCTAAATCTGTCAAGGTATCTATATCTACCCCCAGGGAGTTTGACATAACTTCTATAAATTTACCTGTTCCGGCAGAGCATTTGTCATTCATGGTAAAATCTTTAACCACTCCCCCCTCTAAGGAAATAACCTTGGTATCCTGCCCTCCAATATCTACAACGGTTGTATTCTCACCAATAAAATGTTTTGCCCCAACTGCATGACAGGTTATTTCTGTAATGGTTTTATCGGCAAAAGGAACGGAAACCCTTCCATAGCCTGTAGCAACAATTTTAGAGTTAGATTCCTCTACCCCCATATCACTCAGTCTTTTTTTTATATTATTAGCAGTATCTATACTGCTCCACCCTGTCGGCAGAACAAAAGTTTTCCAGATCTCTGTATTTTTCATCACCGCAACCTTGGCTGCTGTAGATCCAATATCTATTCCTATTTGATACATTGTAATATCCTCCTATTTTTTTTCTTTCTCTTTAAAACGACTATATAGTCTGGCTGCTTCCATGAAATATTCTACATTTTTAGGAGATGCATTTATAGGAACATCACATCCTGTGGCCAGAACAAATCCTTTGGGATTGTTGTATGCTTTTTCTATACACTCTTTCACTTCTCTATGGATACTTTCTCTGGTCCCGTTTAAAACTATATTTACAGGATCAACATTTCCTATAATACAGAATTTATCCCCTAAGATCTCACAGGCTTCCCCTATATCGTCGATATTATCCAGACTGAGAGCCGACAAATTAAGTTTTTTTATCTCCATCCAGTGCTTCTTTGTGGTCCCGCATATATGAAGGGCCGGGCCCCTTCCCATCCGCATTCTTATATGTTCCACACATATCTCCAGATATGGAAGGGCAAATTCTCTGAACGTTTTAGTACTTATGAGGGTTCCCGAAGCTACAGGGTCAGGCATACTGGGAACTACACCCAGGTCCATCACAGCATCCATATAGTTAAGTACACTTTTTGTAACCCTCTTTAGGAGTCTGTGGACTCCTTCTGGATTTTTTCTCAGGTCTTTTAGAAATTTTTCTGTCCCTATAACAGTTGCGGCAGTACTGAAAGGCCCTGCAACACTGCTTCCTACAGAAACTTCATCTGAAACTTCATCTATAAGTATCTTCACCCCTTCCAAAAAAAGAGGTAACCTTCCATCCGTTTTAGAATCACATACGGGCAAGGCTTCTATATTGTCATAGTCAACTTCTACATATTTTTTTACATATGGATAACTGGTCTCTGGAAGATCTAAAACCACTCCTAAAGCCTCTGGAACTCCGTATAATCCCGGCCCTACACTGACACCGTCATGTCCATACTTTTTATAGGCTTCTATTTCAAGATCTGCCATGAGTCTTCCCGATAAATTCACTTCCCTGATATTTTTATGGATGAGCTGTGCTCCAAACATATCTATAAAGGGGCAGGTTAAAACTCTGTCTGCACTTCCTGTTTTCTCTATCATCTTTTCTCTTTCCAATGGATTCATACTTTCTCTCCTTTTTTTTTATGGAATTAAAAGTTTTGACGCTGACTAAAATCTGACTTTTTTGATACAGATTTAAAACTTCTAACCTTTTTTGCCACTAATTATCATAAAGTCTATAGGTTTCTCCCTACGAGGGAGAAATCCGATAACAAGGGAAGAGGGTCTAGCTTCTTACCCTCTCTCGCCTTTCAGGCACTCTCCCCCTCAAAGGTGGAAAGAAACCAATCTATTTCACTTTATTTCTGATTGCTTCGGTTTACTTGATCTGAGTTCATATTAAAAATAAAAATATACTCCCTCATTTTTATTTTTTATACAGCTCCCTCCTACCACCTTGAAACCTTTTTCACTTAAAAACTCATCCTGATAAGATTCCACCGGGTAATTTTCCATATTCTGCATTTTTTTTATATCGTTGAATAAAACCGGACAGATATGGATCACTATATCCAGGTGGGATAGTTTATCCAACAGCTTCATAAACCTCTCCACTATCCATTTTTGGTGATATCTGCCTAAGATTTCAGGCATGGCTGAGGGATCAGCATAGGAAAAATGTCTTACTCCGTTTAAATTCAGTGTCTCTAAAAATAAAATGAAATCCCTCTCTATTTTTTCAAAACCTGCTTCTAATTTATCCACATCTTTTCTCATAAGCCGGAGTACCTTACTCATTTCAACAAATGAAATCAAGGTGGTAAATATTCCGTCCAGGGAATAAACCCTAGCTTTTGAAACTGCTTCGATATCGATATTTTCGATTTTTAGATCTGCTATATTTAAAAATTCATCCATATCTTTACACATTATTTCCTTCACCTTATTGTATTCCGTCTTCCCCCCCATGGCAGAATATATGCTGTTTGAAAATAAGGGAAAGAACCCTTCTTTTTCTTTTAAAATATAATCTAACCTGCCCTGAGGTGTCTCTAAATCATATTTGTCCATTATTTTTTTGGATATTTCTACGTCATTCTGCCTGATACATTTCATAACGTTCTCTCCTTTTTTGATACTTTTTTCTTTTCAAAATCTAACACCAACTCCATCCGCTTTCACCTCGGTTTCCCTTAATTTAAGGGAAACCATAAGAAGGAAGAGTTCTTAAAACGCCAGTTCTTTTATAAAAACTTCTTGAAATTCTGCACTCTTAGATAATTCCATCACATCGATCTTTGTAGTTCTTATTTTTTCTTTCATCTCTTTATTGACTAAGTATCCGATACAGCCGTTCAGTGAAGTGTTCCCTGCAAAACTTATTTTCCCTTCAAAATCAGAGATAAGTCCTATATTTAAGATACTCTCGGGATTAAGATGATACCCGAATGATCCGGCTATTATTACCTCCTCCATATGGAATATATCCTTTTCTACTTTTCCCAGCAGGAGTTTTACCCCGGCTGCAATAGCTCCCTTGGCTAATTGGATCTGCCTGATATCCCCCTGGCTCAAATAAATATTTTCACTTATATAAAACTTTTTATCCCTTAACCTTTCTTTGAATTCAGGTTTCATCCGGGGATTAAATTTTCCGCTTTTTAAAACAATTTTATGTTTTACAAATTCAGACATGATATCCATCAGTCCGCTTCCGCAGATTCCTGTAGGAGTCCCGCCTATTGTTTGTATCTTAAACTGATTTCCTGTCTCAACTATCTCAAAACCCTCAACAGCACCATTTCCTGCTCTCATCCCGCACTCTATATTCATACCTTCAAATGCAGGACCGGCAGCAGTAGAAGTCCCGTATAACTTTCCGTCAACAGATAAAACCATCTCCCCGTTTGTCCCTATATCTATAAACAGGGTATTATTCTTCTCCTCCAAATTTACTGCTGCTACACCGGAAACTATATCAGCTCCTACATAGCTGGAAGCATTTGGAAGCAGGGTTGTTTCTATATCCCCTATCATAAATGATTTTTCCCCTAAAAATACAGGTTCATAGGGCGAGATCGCAAGAGACTTGGGGTTTTCCCCATAGATAAGATGCTGCATGGTGGTATTTCCTGCAATGGCTATCCTGTCCACAGCCCCGACTTTTTTTACTATATCCTTTATTTGAGTTAAAATAGCATCTTGCAGGTCCAAAACATCATTCTGGATGCAGTATGTGATCCTGGACAGTACGTCTGCCCCGTATTCACTCTGATAATTTAACCCCGAATAATTTCCCGTTATTCTTTTTTCACCTAAATCGATCAACCTGGCCGAAACACCTGTTGTTCCTACATCTATGGCAAGGACTCTTCCCTTTTCTTCTGTTTCTATATTTAAACTTACCTCTTCTTCATGTATTTTTAGTTCCGAGTCTGCAAGTTCAAAAATTTCCACATCTCCCAATGCTGCAGTTATGCAGGCTAACCGAACTTCTTTTGGTAGATTTTCTTCTATTTCTTCTCTGGGAGAAAGATCTCCCCTTACCTTTATCTGGCATTTTTTACAGATCCCCATACAGTTGCAGGGTGTTTCTATTTTTTCCTTTATAAGTCTTATGGCATCGCTTAATATAGTTCCTTTTTTTACCATCCGTTCTTTATTTTTATATCTGACTGTTACTAACCTAGGTTTTTCTTCATTATAATTCCCTTTCACTCATACTCACCCTTTATTCTTTACTGTATCTGTCATAGCCTTTAAATTCTCAATAGGTGTACTCATGGCCAGTCCGCAGGCAGGAGATACAATACTGGTCCCGTTTTTCATCACTATTTCTGTACATAATTTTACCTTTTCTTTCATTCCCTGGTCCAAAAGCTGGGTACTGACATTTCCCATGATGGGAGCCCTGAGTACTTCTTTAGCCTGCCTTATTCCCACTGCCGAATCAAAACTGAGGGAATCTGCCCCTGAGTCATTCAGGCTTTCCAAAATACTCTGACTCTTGCCGCATATATGGATAATTATTTTCACCCCTTTTTCATGGACTGCTTCCGAGATCTTTTTATACATGGGGATCATAAATTCTTCAAAGTTCTTCTTCCCCAAGATCTCCCCTGTGGCACTGGGATCGGACATGGCTATAAGATCGGCACCATTTTCTATCATCTCCATGGAAAATCTGATCAAATAATCTGTGACGATATCTAAAAATTTCATGGCCTTAACCTTATCTTTTCTCATCATCTTATAATAATCCGTCGGTTCAATAACAGATGTGACCACACTCATGGGACCTGTTATATTCCCGATTACCGGTATCTCATTATTTTTTAACCTGGATATTGCTTCTAATACGGTTATGGCTCTTTTTGAATGTTCTAATTTTATTTCATCTAAATGATTTAAGATATCTTCATTGTATTTAGTTATTCTCGGCTCTACTAATTTACTCCCCAGATCCACTTCCACATGAAAGGGTTCACTCTCTATTGTCATGCAAAAAGGCACTCCATAATTTTCAAAACCTGTTATTTCATGCACTTTTATGGCAGCTTCTACCATGGCATCTATATCACAGTTATGATTTTTTTTCATCCCTTCTACAACTTCTGTCACCGCTGCATTCATCATCCCCCCTGGGCAGATAACAGGCGGCCTGTCTGTATCCTTTCCATTTAAGACATCTAGGAGTCTTTGTTTTTCAGTCAATTTTTCCCCTAATATACTACCTTTTATCTCCATTATGCCGCCTCATGGATTTCTTTTATTTTTCTCACGGCTTCATTAGCATCCTTGGTATACAGATCTGCCCCTATCTCAGTTGCAAACCTTTGGGAGATAGGCCCGCCTCCTATGGCAACCTTTACTGAATCTCTCATACCTTCAGCCTTTAATTTTTCAATAACTACTTTCATCCCTTCCATGGTAGTTGTCATTAACGTAGACATAATAATAAAATGAGCTTCTATTTCTTTGGCTTTATGGATAAATTCATCCAAGGCAACATCTCTTCCCAGGTCATGTACTTCTATCCCACCGGCTTCCAGCATGATTTTAACCAGATTCTTTCCGATATCATGGGTATCTCCTTCTACTACACCTATTACTGCTCTTATTTTATCGCTGGATACGTCCCCTTCCAGATGGGGTTTCAATACATCTATTCCTATATTCATGGCATCTGAACAGATCAGCACCTCTGGCAGAAAATATTCTTCCTCTTCATAGAGCTGGCCTACTACTTCCATTCCTGCAATCAAACCTTCCTGAATAGTTTCCTTTGCCGGTATATCCATTTCCAGAGATTTTTTACAGAGTTCTTCTACAACATCTTCTTCCATCTCTATTAAATTGTTTTTAATCTCTTCGAATAATTCTTTTTTAGTCATCTTTTTCCCCTTTATTTATTATTTTTATTTTTTTTATTTTTTTGACGCAGACTAAAATCTGACTTTTTCAACTTTGAAAGTGATTATACTTTGTACTTTCATATTAACTAGAGCGTTCAACAGAATAAGTCCCGCAGTGAAACGAGGACTGTAGCTTTCAAAGCTCGTATATTAAGATCCTACTCATGAACATTTTCAAAGTTTGGCACTTTTTGGTTACTTTTTCTTGCTCGCATTTTTATTTTTTTCTAATGTTATTAGAGAAAATAAAATAATCGCGATATCTAAAGTAACTCGTATTAAAGGCGAAGCCTTTATCTCAAAATTCTCAGCTTATGAAATAAACTATAGATATTTTGGGGATGCTCCTTGCGGGTAGAACTTCCTTACATATAAGCTCACTAAGATTTAGACATTCTTTCTGTACTTTCTCTTTTTACTTCGTGTAATTCGTGACTAAGTCTTTTTCTCTCACTTCATCTTCGGTTTCCTTGATTTGAGAGAAACCTAGGAGGAAGAGTTTATCAGTATTCTCTTCTTGTTAATTTATGTAATTCGTGACTAGTTTTTTATATTTTCCATCTATGAAAATTGGTGTTCATTGGTGGCTAAGTTTTTTCTTTCACTTTTTTTATATTTTTGCATTAAAAAAGGTGACATAAATAACTACCATAAATTAATAGTTTCATATGTATTGTGGTTTTTTTATTTTTTTTGTATTAAAAAAATATAAAGATTTCTATTCAAATCTAATTTGGATATAACTGGTTATAACATTGTGTTGTTTATTTGTTGCTTTTTTAAAATGATTGTTGGAACTGGTTGTTCCGGAAATAATTATTTAGGAATAGATAGTATATTAAGGTCAAAATATCTCGTTAATATATTTATTTATATCCATCATAATTTTAAAATGGGTTGGAAGTTAAAGAGTGAAAAGAAATATATGTTTATAATATTGAAGCAGTAAGTACCACCTAATATATCTTTTTTTCAGATTCTAAAAATTCCATCGTGACTTCATCCAGAAGTTTATGCGTTACTCAGGCTCAATTAAATCTTAATTTAAACATAGTTCTTCTCCTTTAAAATTTTATTTACATAATTTATACCATTTTTTGCCCAGCTTGTCACTAAAAACTAAGATTTTCTTCCTAGTTTTCAGCTTTTTTCTCCTCAATTAAATAATTTTATTATATTTTCCCTGTCTAAATCTCCTATGAGAATCAATTTATTGTTTCTTTTCATACTCTCTTCCCTTATCTCATATTCCCCGTTTACAATATTAAATGTATAATTTTCCAAAAAACCCTTCCCCCGGAGGATCTTACCGTGCTGTTCAGAAGACAATTCTTCCAATATATCCCTGAGCCTTTCTATATCTATATTAAAATCTGTTATAGACATACTTTTAATATCCTTAATCTCAAAAATAGTTTTTGCCCTGGAATTTATTTCCTTCAGTGATCCTTCTATTTCAGAGATGCTTTCAACATTCATATCGTCTATTTTGCTTATATAGAGGGTTTTTGCATTTTCTATCTGATCGGTGAAAAAACTGCCGAATATCTCCACCTGCTCCAAATAATTTTTCCCGTCGATAACCATAGTTACCGAGGCAATCTCGCATTTTTTCGATATTTTTTCACTTTTCAATATCTTTAAAATTTCTCCCAGGAGCCCCAGTCCTGTAGGTTCAATTATGATTCTGTCGATATCATTTTCTATTATCTTTTCCAGGGATTCCTTAAAGTTTTCCTTTAAAACACAGCAGATGCATCCGCTGGATATCTCTTCTATTGTCACCCCTTCCACTATAAACTCACTGTCTATGGATATATCTCCAAATTCATTTTCAATCAAAACTATTTTTTCTTCACTAAATTTTCCCTTTAACTCTTTCAATCTCTTATTTATAAAGGTTGTTTTCCCGGCTCCTAAAAAACCCGAAACAATTTCGACCTCAATCATTCTCATCACCTACTTTGATATTGTTATAATCCTGTCTATGTATTTTTTAATAACTCTCTTATTTCTTCATAATTGGCTCTTCCCCATTTAGATACAGCCTCTAAATTTTCTATAGGAGCTGTGTTGGCACAGGAACACCCGAATCCCATAAGATAATTATTATATTTTTTCATCTTCTCATGTAATTCTGCGGTTTTATCAGCTACCTCCTGTACACTCCCCCTTCCGAGAAGGTATACAGGATCTAAATTTCCTATAACGACTTTATCTTTAGGAAAATTTTCTATAATCTTTTCCATATCCATAATCTGGTCAAAACTAAATGCATCTATTTTCGTTTTTAATATATATGGATATATCTTAGTTGTATCCCCGCATATATGTACGCATTTCCAGCAATTTAAATTTTCAAAAATTTTATTTAAATTATCTACTACTATCATAGGGAATTTTTTTGGTGCCAGCATAACTGTAGATGGTTCCGCTATGGAGATCATCTTTACGCCTGCTCCTACTATGGCCCTTGCGTATCTATCCACTACCTCCCCTGTAAACTCCAAAAGTTTTTTTACAAAGTCAGGATTCTTTATAGTTGCCTTGAGTAACTCTGTAGCCCCGGCTAATTGTACAGCCAGAGTAAACGGCCCCTGGAGCGATACAAATAACGGTTTATCTATATTTTCTAAAATAAGCTTTAAACTTTTTAAATTTATTTTCATCCTTTCATTGGTATATGGATCCGGGATCTCTAATTTTTCCAGATCTTTTATACTTTTTACCGGATGAGTCATCACCATGGAAAAGTCATACTCTGGTTTTTTGAGAGGGACTCCCAATACATCACAGAATATATTCCCTTCATCCAAGGCATAGATAAAATCACTGGGGAATTTCTCATTCATTTTCTCTGCCAGGATCAGCTGCTCTTGGGGAGAACTATATATATCCTCCATAGTTTTCCCTGTCATAATAGGACCACTGGCTCCCATAAATGGCAGGAGATATCCCCTCTTTTCTTGATTTATATATTCCATCAAAGTCATAATCCGGCTCCTTTATAAATTTTTCTTAAATTTCAAACAACAATTTACTCACTTTAAATGCATCTTTTACCGGAAGGCAGTATATCCCGTCTTGGGTGTTATTCCTGTTTATCCAGTTTTTCAGTTCTTTCTCCCCACGGAAGAAATTCATAATATTTCAGCAGTCTCCTGCCCAGTTAGTGTGGTTGTTTAAATCCACATGAAGTATATGCAGGTCCTCGGGAGAATATGAAACCAGTTTTCCATCTGATAATTTTAAATTTACGCTTTCTCCGGTCTCACAGCATTTAGAATTAATCTCAATATCCTGGTGGAAGGTAAAGTGGGTTCCCATTGAATCTATTCCGCACATGGAATAAAATTCTTTTCCATCTTTTCTTTTTACCCTGTGAGGTGTAGGCAGTGCTGAAACAGGATATATAAATTTAACATCCTCATCAGCTACAAAAACTCCTTTTTTCTGCATCTCTATTAAAATATCATCTATATCCGGATATTTATTTTTTAATTCATTTTTTATATCTTTTAGAGAGGTTTTTGAATCAATTACAGACTCCATAATAAAAAGTCTGACATCCTGATATTTTTTCTTTAAATCCTTATATCTTTGTTTTAAATACAGCTCCTGGCTGGTATAATTTTCAAATTCCAGTTCTAAAAATTCTTCTTTTGTATACATCTGTTCTCCTTTTATATCCCTTTTAATGCTCTTTCCAGCAGTTTTTCAAGTTCTTTTTTATAATCTTTATATTCCTCAAATTCTCTGTTACGGGGTCTTTCCATCTCAACTTTAAAGTCTTTTATGATTTCCCCTTTATTTTTAGACATTACTATTACTCTGTCACTGAGATAGAGGGCCTCCTCTACATCATGGGTAACCATTACAGTTGTAATTTTAGTTTCCTGCCAGAGTTTTTCCAGCTGTACCTGGATAGATTTTCTCATCTGAAAATCTATTGCCCCCAAGGGTTCATCTAAAAGTAAAATTTTAGGGTTCCCTGCCAGAGCCCTTACAAAGGCTGTCCTCTGTTTCATCCCCCCCGATAATTCCTTGGGATATAGATCTTCCTTCCCCTGAAGGTGGGCAATTTTTATTAATTTTTTAAATCGTTTACCCATCTCATCTTTTGCTAATTTTTGTTGTTTCATGGGATAGAGTATATTTTCCCTGACCGTCATCCAGGGAAAAAGTGCATAATTTTGAAATACAAATCCCTTTTTGGGTGATGGTTTAGTTATTATTTCATCCTCTAACCTGATCTCACCAGAACTAGGCTTTTGAAATCCTGCCATCATAGTCAATAAGGTTGTTTTTCCGCATCCAGACGGCCCCAATAAAGTTATAAACTCCCCCTCATTAAAGGTCAGGTTTACATCTTGGAGCACGACATTTTCTTCCCCCTTTGAAGAAAATATTTTAGATATATTCTTTATTTCCATTATATTTCCCTCCAGCTGGTTAGGTGCTTATTTATCTGTAAAAGCCCCCTGTCTATTGTGTAACCCACTACAGCAGCCAACATCATGAGGGCAATTAATCTTTCCGTCTGCATATAAGCTTGAGCTTCTACCATTGAGTGACCGAACCCGGCACTTGTCGCTATGAACTCCGCTCATATAACCGACATCCAGCCTGTACTGATAGAAATCCTGGCTCCGGTCAGTATATCCGGAATAACAGCCGGTAGAGTTACATCTTTAAACAGACTAAATCTGCTGGCTCCCATACTTCGGGCAGCGTTATAATAATCGGATGAAATTCCTTTTACCCCTTCCAATGTATTTAAGATTACGGGAAATACTCCTGAAAATGCTATTAAAAATAGAGTAGGTCCGTCTCCGATACCAAACCAGACAATAGTCAGGGGAACCCATGCCATGACAGGAATTTGACGGAGTGCGTCAATGATTCCTCCCATAGCCTTTTCAACCGACCTGAAATACCCCATTAAAAACCCCAGAGGAAGGCCGAATAAAAGAGATAATAAGAATCCTCTCAGTACACGACCCATTGTAATCCCCATGTTTTTCAATACTTCCACATCTACTATACAATTGAAAAATTCTTTAATTGTAATGATCGGCGAGGGAAGCAACAGTTCATTGTTGTAATGCAGAGACATTATCTGCCATACAGCTACTATGCCTATAAATGCTATTGATCTATTGCATATATTTTTCATATTAGTTTTTATAAAATTTTGATCTTTTGAAACTTTGGTGTCGAGACATATTTCGGCCATTTCCCCTCCTTCAAATAAATTTTGACTTCATTTTCATATAATTTTTCATCATTTAATTCATCCACCACTTCATTATATTTTTCAATGAATTCCTTAAATTCTCTGGTTCCCATGACAGCTTTTCTGACTACCATATTATATGTAGTATAGTTCTGCCGGACTTCTTCATAATCCCCGGCTATGGTAATTGCCTTAATCCCGTCTAGTATAGCTGCATCAACTACATCTCTTTCCAGTAATATGGGAATAGAATTAACCTTTACAGGGTATTTTATCCTGTATTTTTTTATTAAATTTTTTTGATATTGTTTTTTCCCTTCATATGCAATTATTTGGGGATTTTTTTTATTTTTTACAACTATATCTGAATTTTTTATTGCACTTCCCAGGTTTTCAAATTCTGTATTTTTTCTAAATGAAATTACAGCGTCATCACATAGGAAGGCTATATCCAATACATCACTACTCAGTGCCCACTGAGCTGTGGAACTTCAGCAATCCTGTAATTCATATTCTCCTACCACTGTCTGAAATTCAATATTTTCACGGAGAAGTCTGTTAACTAAAAGGCCTGTTGTATCCTTCCCGCTTGCAATTCTCAGTGGTTTTTCCATTCTTTTTTCTTTTGGCAGGATAAAGGCTGCAACAAATAATATAATAAGAAAAATATTAACTTTTTTCATTTTTATTTATCTAATTCCTGAGCTTTTGCATACCATGAGTCATAATTCATGCCCAATGGAAAATTCTTCTCGACTTTTTCCGCTATGAACTTATCAAAATCAGGCACATCAGCTTCATTATAGATTGATTCATCTACAATATTTTCATATTTAACTTCTTTTGGAGTGAAGCCGCTTTCCTGTGCCCATTCCAATTCATTTTTAATTTCCTGAGGATCCAGTTTCCACGTTAAAGTCCTTCCCTCTCCTACGGTTTTTTTATAGATTGTACTCACAGCAACTTCCAAAGGAACATTGTAGTTATCGGCAAAAATCTTAGCTGACTTCAATGGATTTTCATAGATATATTCAATAGCTTTTGCATGGGCTAAGATCATTTTTTTAGCCAAATCTCTATGTTCTTCGATAAATTTTTTGTTCAAAGTGTATGTACAGCAGACCCCCCATTTATCGTTTAACAGTTTATTTTCAGTTCCCATAATCTTTCCAATGCCTTGATATTCCGCCATTGATGCCCATGGATCACATGCTGTAAAACCTTTGATTTCTCCCATTCTAAGAGCTGTCAACGCATCAGTTGATGAACCGATATCAATCCCCTGATAATTTTTTCCGTCTACAGGAAGGTTTAAACTTTTAGCAATTTGAGTCCATCCGGTTGATCTTTCTGGATGGGTACCTATGGCAAGTTTTTCACCGATTAAATCTTCAGGTTTTTCTACATCATTTGCAACAACCAGGTAATATGACCCCCCTTTATGGTTATTTGACCCTATTACAAGGGGTGCACCTTTAAGCTGTGATCTGAATACATTGTTAACTCCAATATATCCTACATCCATCTGTCCGGCAGCCATTGCCTGAGGGACCTTTCCGTTTCCGCTGATGTCTACCGAAAGTCCCATATCCTCAAATATCCCAGCATCTTTAGCAATAACCGATGCAGTCATATGATCACAGTTATAGTACCCCAGTTTAACAGTATAATCCTCTTCCTTTTTTTCACCACACCCTATTAATGCCAGTAATGATAAGCCTAGTATAAATTTTTTCATTCTTTTTCTCCTTTTTTTTATTTATTTAACAGCATTGATCCATACCCTCTCCAAAGAGATCTATGATTCTGTTATTTTCTATTCTATATATTCCGTAGCCCAGTTTACTTCCCCTATAGCCTGAAACTACAAATTCCATTTCATTTTTTTCATCGATATTTTTAAATCTGATACTCTGTCTTTCTATGGGGGCTTTTACACTATTAGTTAATTTATTTTCTCCCCCCAGAACAACAACCATTCCTTTTTCCGATTTAGATATATCATAGATGACTATTAAGTCTTCAATCCCGTCATTTGTGATGTCCCCCTCTTTCATGAGAATAACCTTATTTGAGTATTCACTTTGAAATATTTTTAATAGTGGATTTTTTTTGTCTATATTTTCATAATTTTCTTGAGATACTTCCTTTGAAGAATACATATAAAAAATAAATCCGATAAAAAATATAAAAAGGAAGGCGGCATTTGATTTAGTAAATTTTATTTTTTTTTTCATGCCATCACCCTCTCCTTTATTGCAGGTAAAATAGCCCTTGCTGCCAATAAAATAATCATCAGAGAACACAGATATTTAATATATTCCGGCGGCTCAATGAGCAGGATATTGGCAGCTTCGATAGAACCTAAATTTTTATTGAAGTCAATGACTGGTTTAAAATCCACCAATAAAATATTGGTTAAATATCCCACTCCCAGAGATGACATAACCATTGTTAAGGAATAGATTATAACGGTTCTTTTCCCCATGAGTTTATACATACTGAGTAATTCAGGTAAATTTGTTGCAGTCCCTGCCATTAAAAATGTAACGGCTACACCGGGAGCAGCTCCGCTGGCAACAAGGGCAGCAATAAAGGGAATATGACCGACAGCACACACATACATTATCATCGCCAAAATGGTTATGCTCCCCAGAGAAAGCACACTGGGGTCTCCCAGGTATTTTTCAATATAACCCTTGGGAAAAACGGTAAATAAAAATCCGGCCATAACCATACCTAAGATCACATATTTACTTACAACAAGGGCCAAATCATTGAATGCCCAGTTAAAACCGTCTATAATTTTTTCCTTAAAACTTCTACTGTCGTCATAATCAGCTTGGATAAACTCATCCATACCGGGGGCATGAAGTTCATCTTTCCCAAATTTATTCCCGATTATCCCTATTAAAAAAGGCAGACAGAAACCTGTCAAAACATAGATTCCGGCTATCTCAGGCCCCAGCAGTCCAAAAGCAAGTAAAACTGCCACAGGATTAATCATAGGGGTTGATGTCATAAAGGCTAAAACAGGCCCCAGATAAGCTCCTGAAAAATACATGCTCATACCCAGAGGGATAACTCCACAGCTGCATATGGGAAGGAGCATTCCAGATAATGTACTTTTAAGGATTGAAGATAGTTTTGTATTCCCAAGCATCTTTTGAAATTTCAAAGGATTCAGGATATTTCTTAAAAATCCGGCCAGTAAAAAGCTGAATATCAGCCAGATAGAAGCTGAATTTAAAATCTCAAATGAACTCCTCAATATTTCTTCTAAAAACTTTATCATTTTAAACCGCCTCATCTATTGCTTTTTTTATTATCTCTTCGGAAAGTGTCTGGTATTTTTTGGTTTCATTGATAATAAGTATTGATTTCATTACAGCTCCGTATTTTTTTAAATAACCGAAATCTTTTCCTGCCTTATAAATTTTAGCTGTTATTCCTTTTTTTTTAGCATAATCTTTCACGAAGACCTCAAACTTAGTGCATCATGGACATGCGTTGATAAATTCTATTCTTTCTTTCATAATTCTACTCCTTTTTAAACTTTTTTTGACACAGATTTAAAACTTCAAACCTTTTTGCCACTAATCTACACTAATCAATATACAACGCAGAGACACAGTGGTCATAGAGCTGCACGGAGGATGAAAAAAATTAATACTCGTATATTCTTCGTATAATCCCTCTGTGTATCTCCGTGTCCAATGTTTTTATTTCTTTCCTTAAAGTCTTACCCCCACTTTGACTACATTTTAGAATCTACTCAATCGATTAAATTCTAAATACTCGTGGATCGAGGGGGAACTAAAGGGGGCGTTAAGAACCTCTGACCCCTCACGCCATTTTGGTATTTTTTTGTGCAATTCGCGGCTAAATCTTATTAGTTATCAGTTAATACCTCTATAAGCTGATTTTTTATTTTCATATATTTTTCATAGTCCAGAGAATAATCCATCTCTACAGAAAATTCTTCCGTAGCTTTCGTATCCTTTTTATCTCCTAAAACTTCCATTAAAAGCTCATTTATTTTTTCCCTGCTCATCTTCCTTTCAGCCATCTTCATAATCTCCTGATCCTGAATTCCAAACCTGAGATTTTCCCATCTTATGGATCTTACGGGTTTCATATCTTTCCCGGGATAGACAAAGAACATGTCTCCTGCCTTCCATCTTGGATATTTATAGCTGATATTTTCAAAGGGCCTGCTTGTCCAGAGGGCATAGTCCCATCTTAAAAATCCGTTGAGTCCCATATAGTAGGAATACCATCCTGTGAGCCTGCTCTCCATAAGGGGTGAACTTATAAAGTGATTTAGTTTATCCGGGAACCAGCAGACATACCAGGTTAATTTTCCTAGAATTTTTTCCTCTATCTCACTTAAAATATTTTTACTTTTCAATAATAGAGGCAGGGACAGAGATATATCTGTAATCCCATCCAGTCTTTCGGTAAAACTATCTTCATGGAGGGCCATTTTTATAAGAAGATCCATTTTTGCTGAATCCTTTAAAAATTTTGACCATTTTTTAAAGGACTCCGGGTTCTTAGGCATATCACTGATTACCCTTACCCTGTCCATGAGGTTCTTCTCACTAAAAAATTTAAATACCTGATAGATATATTCTCCCAGCTCTTTTTTATTGTCTATATAACCATAAGTTCCCCTTTCTTCTGAAAAGAAACTTATCCTTATATAGTCATCGTAGTCCTTTAGAGGGTTTCCAAAATCCGTCCTCTGCCAGCTTGCCAGAAGGCCGAAGATATCGATTTCCTTTTCCATCCCATATTTAAAGCAGATATCCAGATACCTCTCAAGGGCTGTAAAGTCACATTGGATCTTCCCTGCCAGATTTTTTTTCACTCCTATAATATTATGCTCAAAAAGGTTTGAAGGATTTTCCTCCACCTGGAAACATCCCTGTCCCTCCCAGGAAAAATCAGAAGCTACCACAGTAATTACCTTTTCTCCCATTGAAGCCAGTTCTGCTGTATAATTTTCTATTATCTTAAAGTGATCATCACTCCAAAATTCCACCTGATACATCCTTGCCCAGGATGAAAGGTGCTGCCAGAGATCCAGATGAAAATCGGATTCTTTCAATTCAGGCAGCACTTCATCTGCTACAGTCACATCCAGGTTTATGACCTGCTTTTTTATTTCCGTATCGTAACCTTCCTGACTGAATAAATTTATGGCAATATTCAGATTATCTCCACAATATTCTTTATCCACTTTTCCCTCTACCCATATCATAGTCGGTTTATCTACCTCGTTGTATAAATACTCCTTCTTTAGTATGGGATCTGTTATGAGGGTCTTTGAATCATCATCCAATACATATCCCAGAAAATATCCCTTAAGGTCTGCGTTTTCTCTTTTTTCCAGGTCTATCCTTATTCTTTTTTTCAGCCCCCTGTAACCTATATGGTTATAAGATCCAAGGGAAAGCAGTATATTTTCTTCACTAGTTAACGCTATCTGAAATGCAAATTTTTCACCCTTTAACACCCTTAAATTTAATTTTTCTTCCTTTGGTAGATCTCTGCCGTCTATGTGTTTAAATGCTGAATTATAAAGTTTATATTGAATATTCATCGATTTCTCCTATTGATAATTTAAATTTTCTGTCCACGGAAAGGGAAGGGGAAATATCGTGTCTATCAATTCTTCCAATTTTCCCATATTTTTTTCTTTTTTCTTTTCTTTTTTCTCAAAAATTAATTTAAGAAGTTCCTTATGGGACTCTATCTCCAATTTTTCCGAACCTAAACTCAGCCGATATTTCCCGTCTGCTTCTTCAGCTTTAAAAAGACTTAACCCTTCATGAGGAAAATATTGTTCCAAATATGGTCTCAACTCCCCCATGAATCCCACGAAGTCTATTATTTTCAGAGTTCCTGAAAGAAACTCTTCTCCTCCCGGGTACCCAAGAGGAGCCCTTTCTCCATCTGTGAGAACATAGTCTATCCCCTCTACTCCCAGCTGGGTTCCCAGAAAAGCCAGGGCATCAAAAACTTCACTCTTCTCTCCCCCTGCTTCCTTTACTTCTATTTTTTCATGTGTTTTTTTCAGGATAATATATCCCCTTAGGCCATTTTCGTCTTCCAATACATATTTCTTATACGATGTATCCCCAAAGGGAAAGGTTCCTGAATCTAGAAGAATTTCAAAATCCGTTCCCGGTCTCAAATATCTGGTTCCCCGGGAGTTATAGATCTTCTTCAGGAACAAAAGGTCCTCTTTTTTGTATTCTCTTACAATATATTTCAGATGGGGAAGACCTGCTGAAATCCTGTATCTCCTGCAGTTTTTCACCCTTTCAGCTCCCCATTTTTTATACAGATTTCTCGTACCGGATATGAGGCAGAGATTTACTCCTGTCTCCCTCATTCTCTTCTCCACATCTTTTAAAATTCTTGAAGAATACCCTTTCCCTCTATGGTCAGAATGGGTGCATACACCTCCTATGGATCCTGCCGATACAGGGGTTCCTTCTATGAGGATCTTTCTGGGGAGATAATTCACCACGGAAATTATCATTTTCTCCTCTTTTATTATCCTCATATTTCCTGCATTTTCAGGGGAAAGCAGCAGGGGAAATTCCTTCTCCATGGTGTGTGGAAGATTTCCCCTTCCCGTCCTGAATACCTGGTTTATAAGATTGATTACCTCTGTCAATTCATCTTCCTTTGTTCCTCTTATTTCTATAGTTTCTATCCCTTTAATCCCGATAATGCCACCCCCTCTTCAAACTGCCTCTGAAGGAGAATATAAAATATAAATGAAGGCAAAAACGTCATGGTGGCTCCCGCCATGACCAGTCCGTAATTCACAGTATACTGGGCATTCATACTGGCCATACCTACCGTAAGAGTTCTCATGGAATTTGAGGTGGTAGCTATGAGGGGCCATAAAAATTCATTCCATGCCCCTACAAATGTGAATATTGAAAGAGCTATTATTGCCGGCCTTATAAGGGGCAGAACAATCTCCATAAATATTCTAAATTCCGAACAGCCGTCTATTCTGGCAGAATCCATGAGATCTCTTGGAATTTTTAAGATACTCTGCCTCATTATAAATACTCCCACAGCAGTTGGCAGGGGAAGTATTAATGCCATATAAGTATTTAACCACCCCAGGTGTCTCATTATTACATAGAGGGGCAGGAGGGTTACCTGGGAAGGTATGATAAGGGTCAATAACATGAAGAAAAATATTTTTTCCCTCCCCTTAAATTCAAGTTTGGCAAAGGCATAGCCCGCCATGGAACTGAATACCACATTTAATACCACTCCGCTGAGAGAGATGAATAAGCTGTTTAAAAAATAAATAATGAAACTTGTGTTATAAAAAATTTCCCTGTAATTTTTCAGTGTCAGATCATCTAAGGCAAACTTAAAGTTATAAGCCGTATAAGTTACCCTTAGAGATGTCATAAACATATAGAGAAATGGAATTATCATAAAGCTGGAGATTAATATTAAAATCAGCCTGCCTAGTTGTTTTTTCATCCTTTCCTCCTAATAAACTTCTGATTTTTCTTTTTTTAAAAAACTTTTCTGGACTATTGCCGCCATGGCCGAAAAGAAAAGCAGTATATTGGCTATTGTCATTGCATATCCTGCATTAAAATTTTTGAAGGCATTGTTATATATATGAAGTACCAGGGTCATGGAAGCATTTCCCGGCCCTCCTCCCGTCAGGGTATAGATAAGATCAAAGGTTTGAAGGGACCATACCATCCCTAAAAAAACTACCATTATTGTTGTAGGTTTCAGCAACGGCAGGGTTATATGATAAAAAACCCTCCATCTCCCTGCCCCGTCTACCCTGGCAGCCTCTGTATAGTTTTTAGGTATTTCCATCAATCCGGCTATATAAAGGATCATAAAATAACCTGTATTCTTCCATACTGTTATTCCCATAAGAACAAATAACACTATAGAGGAATCTCCCAGCCAGTTAGGCTGAGTTATATTCAAAATATTAAGGATCATATTGAGGGGAGATCCTTCTCCATTTAACAGTATCCTCCATACAATACTTACCAATACCATAGAAGAGATCACAGGAATAAACATGGCTCCCTTTACAAATTCTGTCAGCCTGCTTTTTCCCCTGCTTACCAGCCAGCTGGCCATGAATAAAGAGAAGATGGTCTGAGCCGGTACTACTCCCAATGTGAATATGAAAGTATTTTTTATAGATGCCTTAAAGGTTTCATCCAAAAGAAGATCTCTATAGTTTGAAAGTCCTATAAACCCTGGTTTTTTTATGATGTTGTAGTCTGTAAAACTAAAGTATATTGAAAGAAAGATAGGAATCACATAAAAAGTAAACAGTAGGAGGCTGAGGGGCCCTATAAAACCATAGGGCTTCCCTTTACCTGCTAATCTTTTTATGCAAAATCTTTTCTTAGGTTTTTCATCGATCAAAAGAATTTCTACATTCTGCATATCCAGCTCCTTATTATTTAGCCAGCAATCTGTTAGAATACGCTGCTGCTTCATCTAAAGATTCTTTGGCACTTTTTTCTCCGGCCATCATCATTTGAAGCTGTTTCCAAAGGTATTCATATATCTCTACTCCATGAGGTCCCACTACAAGAGGTCTATATACTCCCTCTTGGGTTTCGATCATCTTTTGCAGTCTCGGATCTCCCTGGTATGGCTCTCCCACAGCAATTGGTGCTCTTGGGTGATGTTTATGGAATTTAGTCATAGATTCAGTACTTAGCATATGCTCGATCAATCCAAAAGCTAATTTTTTATCTTTAGCACCTGACATAAGTACTAACTGGTCTACCGATGCAAAAGTTCCCTTATCCTCATCTTCAAGGGAAAGGATTATTCCATAGTTCAGGTCAGGAAATGATTTATCTAAGATCTCTCCTGCTGCTGAAGATAAAAATATAGAAAATAATGATTTTCCAGGACCAAATGTTGTCTGAAGCATCTCTTTATTGGTCTGTGCCATATAGTATGGAGGCAGTACATCATATTTAAATTTCAAATCTCTTAAAAATTCAGCTGCTTTAACTCCTGCTTTATCATTAAATCTTACAGATTTCAAATCGTCATTAAATATGTCTCCCCCTGCCTGCCAAAGGAATCCATACCAGTTCCAGTTCAGATCTCCAAAATAAGGTGCTCCCCATCCTTGAGAAAATCCCCATTGATCCGCTTTCCCGTCTTTATCCGTGTCTTTGGTAGCCTTTGTTGCACATCTTATGAAATCTTCCCATGTCACAGGAACATCTTCTCCTATCGATGCAAGGATATCTTTGTTGTAGTAGATTACTGCAGGGTTAGCTGCTTCTATCCCCAATCCATACATACCACCCATCATCTTTCCGTGTTGGATATATATATATTTTTCATAGTCTTCCTTTGTAAGGTAAGGTGTAAGATCTTCAACCGCTCCCATCTCTATAAACTGCGGGAACATCTCAGCATACATATATCCTACGTCCGGTCCCTGCCCCGAAGCAATACCGGCAGCATATTTTTCAGAATAGTTTTCCCACGGGATGATCTCTAATTCCACATCTACATTGTTTGCTTCTTCATACTCTTTGAGAATCGGTTCCCACACAACCTTGTCATTTTCCCCGATAGGCGGCAGCCATACAACCAGTTTTTCCTTCTTTTCTTTCTTCCCCCAAAAAGCCATGGCCTCTGTACTTGTTACTGCAGTCAATAAAATTACCGACAGTACTAACGCTAATATTTTTTTCATTTTTTCCTCCCTTTTTTTTGTTTATATAAAAAGATATGTTCACTTTTTTTATATTAATTTAAAGTGATTATTACCTTCTTAAATACATGCTTTTGTTCACTTTTTTTTATACATTCCCTCCTTTTCTCATTACCTGTTTGCACTCTGTTCAAACAGATAATGAGAAAAAGGCTAATGCCTGATTCATTTTCTATCTTTAATCTTATATTTTATATCTTTTGTTAATAACTGAACTTTTGCGCTGGTGTACGTATTTAAAACTGTAGAGTTGTTATCAGAAGTCTATTAAATTTAATCTATCTTATCGACATCCTTCCAGAATCAACTGAGGCTTGAAGGTTTAAGTAAATTTTTAAATCAATAATTTATCGTCTTCATATTTAACACATCACAAGTGACCCCCTGCTTTACAGAGAGATTATATTTTTGCATTAAAAAAAACATCTATTAATGATTGCTTGAAAATACAGCCTTATCATTCAAAATTTATTAAAGTTAATCTATCTTATCGACATCCTTCTAGAATCAACTGAGGCTTGAAGGTTTAAGTAAATTTTTAAATCAATAATTTTTCGTGTTCATATTTAACACATCACAAGTGATCCCCTGCTTTCCAGGGTGATTATATTTTTGCATTAAAAAAGGTGACATAAATAACTACTATAAATTAATAGTTTAATATGCATTGTGATTAAAAATTTTGTTTTTCATTTTCTTCGTTTTTTACAATGATTGTTGGAACTGGTTGTTCCGAAAGTAATTATTTTAGGAATAGATAGTATATTAAGGTCAAAATATCTCGTTAATATATTTATTTATATCCGCAATAATTTTAAAATGGGTTGGAAGTTAAAGAGTGAAAAGAAATATATGTTTATAATATTGAAGCAGTAAACACCACCTAATATCTCCTTTTTTCAGATTCTAAAAGTTCCATCATGACTTCATCCAGAAGTTTATTAGCTACTCAGGCTCAATTAAATCTTAATTTAAACATAATTCCTCTCCTTTAAAAATTTATTTACATAACTTATACCACTTTTTGTCCTATTTATCAATTAAAAAATGAATTTTAATTAAATCATTTTCTATTTAGTCCTCAAATTTCCATCCTAAATACACTCATTATGATCAATAAAAAAACTGCACTCTGCAGATAAAACGTTAAAAACGTCTACTTTGCAGGTTACAGTTTTTTTCCTTATAAACCAATTTTTATTCTTGATATTCTACCCTGTTTCTTCCATTTTTTTTTGCTTTATACAATAAATCATCGACCCTTCCTAAGAGTAAATCCAGTGTATCATCGGGGAATTTTTTTACGACACCCATGCTCACAGTAATTACAGTATTGTGCTCCCACGTCATTTTTTCTATGATCTGTCTCAATCTTTCACCAATCATAATCCCCTTATCTAACTTTGTATTAGGTAATAAGATTAAAAATTCTTCCCCGCCATATCTGCCGAATATATCTGTAGTTTTTATGTTATCCGATATCGCTTTGGACACACCTTTTAAAACTGTATCTCCAAATAGATGACCAAAAGTATCGTTTACTTTTTTAAATCTATCCAGATCAAACATTATTAAAGAAAAATTCAAATCAAATTTTTTTGATTGCTCAATTTCCTTTTCGATTAAATTTACAATGGCTCTCCTATTATAACACCCTGTCAATGGATCTGTTTCAGAGATATATTTTAAATCATTCTCTCTTTTAATAATCTCATAATTCATTTTTTTTATGGCATTGTTAATAAAACTCAATTCATTTTTTTCATCCATTATCTCTGTTAACTTATCTATATTTTCACTATATTTCCCCTGAGAAATACTATCAATAACACTAGATAATTGACTCAAAGAGCTGTCAAAATTTTTACTTATGATGGATAAAATAATGAGAATAAACACTATGGTCAACAGAACTATGCCAAGGATATAAAACTTTAACCTTAGAACGATATTATTTATATCCTTTTCATCGACACTTCCAAATAGGAGAATATCTAA
Source organism: Psychrilyobacter piezotolerans (assembly GCF_003391055.1). Lineage (NCBI taxonomy): Bacteria > Fusobacteriati > Fusobacteriota > Fusobacteriia > Fusobacteriales > Fusobacteriaceae > Psychrilyobacter > Psychrilyobacter piezotolerans. The sequence goes on along the minus strand of NZ_QUAJ01000020.1, from coordinate 42,793 downwards.
GCCTTTTATTTTTTTTATATGGTAGAGTTTTTTACCCATGGGAGTCTTTTTTATAATTTTAAGATGATCCTTGGAAAATAAATCCATTTTTGAAATATAATTAAAGTTTTCCTGGTTGTCTCCACCATCTACTAAAATTTTATTATTTTTATCCACTATGAAAAATGATCCTGTATTCCCAATTTTAAATTTTGAAACCTCATTTTTTATATGAGATAAATCAATTATTGCTGCCAATACACCTACTATCTCACCATCTAATTCAATTTTTTTAGACAGTGTTACTATGGGTTCCCCTGTACCTGCATGGATAAAAACTTCCGATAGATAGGCTCCTTTGGAATTAAGAGTTCCCGTATACCACGGCCTTGTTGTGGGATCATAATCAGGTGGTAAATTCTGGTCTTCAGCTCTATTATTAAATATCATTTTCTTGTGGGGACTTCCAAAACCTATAAATTTTATAGTTTTTTCTACCTCAACTATATTTTCCATACGATTAATCATATGTTTCAGTCTATTTTCATTATCTACTTGAAGATTTAAAGAGGTTAAATCCCCATCTTTTTCGTTATATGAATCTGCTAAATATTTCAAAATTTCACTGACAGTATTGATTTCCTCACGAATATTTTTCTCTACATTTTGGCTGGTTAACTCCATCTTTTGACTTTCCACTTCCTTTATTTCCCCAGAAAATATAAAAAATGTAATTATCGAAATAATCAATACAGGTATTGTCGCTATAAAAAAAGTTAAGATAAAAATTTTTCTTTTAAGACTCATCTAATCACCCCTCATTGTTATAATTTATTCCCTGAAATCATATTTTCCTTTTTTTTTTAGTATGCTATACTTATAGATATAAAAAATCTTACACCAAAAGAAAAAATGTAAACAAAGGAGATATATCGATGAATAAAAATATATTATTAGGAATCACCGGAGGGATAGCAGCCTATAAATCTGCTAATATCTGTTCTCTTTTAAAGAAAAACGGATACAATGTAAAGGTAATCATGACCAAAAATGCTACTGAAATAATAACTCCTCTTACCCTGGAAACTTTGTCTAAAAACAGGGTGGCTATCGATATGTGGGCAGAAAAATCAAACATAGATGTGGAACATATAAGCTTGGCTGACTGGGCTGACCTGGTTTTAATAGCACCTGCCACATATAATATCATCGGGAAGGCAGCAAATGGTATAGCTGATGATATGCTCTCTACTGTGATCGCTGCTACCTGTGCCCCCACTTATTTTGCCCTGGCTATGAATGTAAATATGTATAACAACCCCATCCTGAAAGATAATATCAAAAAATTAGAAAAATATGGATATACCTTTATCGACGCCGATTCAGGCCACCTTGCCTGTGACTGGGTTGCCAAGGGGAGACTCAAGAAAGAAACCGATATAGTTGATATTGTGAATAACTACTTCGAATCTTGGGAAAGGGAAAAGTTTCTAGAGGGAAAAAATATTTTGATTACAGCTGGTCCTACTGAAGAAGCCATCGATCCCATCAGGTATCTGAGTAACCGGTCCACAGGTAAGATGGGATATGCTCTGGCAGCTGCAAGTGCTAAATTAGGAGCCAATGTTACCCTGGTCAGCGGGCCGACTAATCTTGAAGCTCCAAGTGGAGTAGAGTTTATACCTGTAAGGAGTGCCAATGATATGTATGAGGCCGTCTTTACTAAATTTGAAAAGATGGATATTGCCATCGGCTGTGCTGCTGTGGCAGATTACAGGATGAAGGAATATTCAGCCTCTAAAATTAAAAAAAATGACGGGGATCTGGTTTTTGAATTGACTAGAAACCCGGATATCCTTATGGAGATGGGCAGGAGAAAACAAAAAGAACAAATCCTCATCGGGTTTGCTGCTGAATCGGATAACCTCATAGAAAATGCCATGAAGAAATTAGAGAAAAAAAATCTAAATCTAATCGTAGCCAATTCCACCAATGCCTTTGGAAATGACAGCAACGAAGTATTCTTCATCGACAAAGAAAAAAACATTTTAGAGATCCCGCAAATGAAAAAAGATGACCTTGCATTTAAAATTTTAGAAACATTAAAAATAAATCTGTAATTATAGAGTTTAGATTGACTAATCCATAATTATGAACTATACTCCTACAAATATCAAATTAATTAGGAGGATTTAAAATGAAAAAATTATTAATATTATTGGCAGCACTTTCCCTTGTAGCATGCAGCAGCAATGAACCAAAAGAAGACATGACAGAAACTGCACCTGTAGTTACTGAAGTTGTTGTAGAAGAAACTCCAGAAATTATGGAAAAAACTCCCATGGTAGAGGAAGAAGATACAATAACTGGAGAAGCCCCAGCAACTATGGAAAAAACTCCCATGGTAGAAGAAGAAGTTATGGTTGAAGATGTTCCAATGGCAGATGAAGCTCCTATTAGCTACACTGTGGTAGAGGGAGATAACTTATTCCAAATAGGTTTAAAATACAATATGTCTTGGGAAAGGTTAGCTGAGGAAAATAATATCTCTAACCCAGATGTTATTGAAGTTGGTCAGGTATTAACAATACCTGCAGAATAAGTTTTCAATGACTGTCTAATTCAAATAAAAGATGATCTCTATATTTTAAGAGATCATCTTTTTTATTAGCTATATAAAATTTTTATATGGTAATCTTATTTTCTTTCACTATTTTTCTGACTCTTTCTAAGTCTTCTTTAGTATCTACTCCTACAATTTTATAGGGTGTCTCCAAAACTTTTATCCTATAACCATTTTCTAAAACTCTGAGCTGTTCCAGTGATTCCGAGACCTCCAGAGGTGTGGGAGCCATCTGTGAATATTTGATAACAAAATCTCTCCTGTAACCATATATTCCCACATGTTTAAAGTAGTTTTTCATATCCAGTTCCCTGGGGTATGGAATAGGCGATCTGGAAAAATAAATTGCATAGTCATCTTTGGTTGTAACTACCTTTACATTGTTCGGGTTCTCAACCTCTTCTATCCTATCTATCCTGTGTTTTAAGGTAGCCATACTTAAATCAGGCTCCTCTAAAAACGGAGTAATCAGGGCATTGATCATTTCTTTTTCTATGAGGGGTTCATCTCCCTGTACATTTATAATCACATCAAAATCACTATAAACCCCAGCGACTTCAGCTATCCTCGAAGTTCCATTGGGATGATCCTCAGAGGTCATAACAACTTCTCCCCCAAAGGATTTTACTTTGTCATATACAAGCTGGTCGTCAGTTGCTACAACAACCATGTCCAGGTCGGATAATAGGGTTCGCTTATATACCCATTCAATCATGGAATGACCGCCTATGTCGGCTAAGGGTTTCCCCTCTAACCTCGTTGAAGCATATCGTGCCGGAATAACTCCCAAAAATTTCATATTTCCCTCCAATTATAATTTTTTATTAATTATACAATATAATTGTTAAAAAAAAAAGGAAGTTGATTTTATTTAGAGTATACTAATTGGCACTCTTTTATTTTTAAGGAAATAAATTAACTATTGCTTTATTATAAGTAAATACTTATAATAGAATAAATAAAAACATTTTAGTTAGATATATATATTGTTTTAGAATAATGGGATGGTGAAAAAATGAATAAAAACATGTCTGAGGATATAGCTTTTTTTAACTTATTAAGGGGATTAATTGCACCAAAATTAGGAAACGAGACATTGGATTACACTATATCTATAAGTGATCTTGCCAATAAGATGGAAATGGATATTAAAATAATTTCTAAATTTTTGAAAAAATTAAAAGAAGATGGATTAGTTAATGTTTTAAACGGAGTCGATGGAAATGTTAATCTTCACTTTGAAAAAACACATGATAAGCTCTTAGAGATTATCTCTGTCGATGCAGTGGAAGAAACAATTTCTGATATGAGTGATTTTATAGAGAAAAAAAAATCACACTTCAATATCAATTATGAAAACGAATATATATCACGATATGCTCTGGAAATCAAAAATTTAATGGATGAAAAGGGGCAAAATACAGATCTAAGTGAAATTATTTCTAAAGGTATCAAAGAGATATTGAGTGAAGAGAAAAACAGAACTTTATTAAATAAAACTATATTTGAAATTGCTAAAGAGGCTGATGAAGATGATCTAAAAAAGCTGGAAGAAATTATCTATTTTAAATTAAATTTACCGGTAGAAGAAAATCCATTTTATGTGACTTTATTTTTAACGGCTATATCCTACCAAATTCAATATTTATAAGATTCTAAGAGGGCATAAACTATGCCCTCTTTTTATATGGAAATCAATAAATTTAAAAGATAAACTCTGGAAGCAAGCAGCACAGAGGACAGGAGAACGGAGATCTATGAAGAAAAAAGGAAATTGGAGGTTCCAACAGAATAAATATCTGTATAGGTGTGAAATAAATAAATAAATAAATAAGGATGGGATCATATGAAAAAAATAATATTGATATATCTGATGATAAGTTTGTGGGGGTATGGGTATGATTATCCACATAAAGATCCATATTTAGCAACAGTGCTGGCAACTCCTACTAAAGATATGGCTGAATTTAAAGATACAAATTTTAAAGAGATAAGGCTGGACTTAAAGGGTGACAGTGCTCCACCTAATCTATGGTATTTAGATGGATTCCGATTTGGATTGATGGCTCAAGATCATGAAGCTCCCCTGACATTTTTGCTGGCTGGAACAGGATCTAAATACAATTCCTATAAAATGCTGACTATGAGCAGAATACTGTATCAAAATGGCTTTAGCGTTATTATGCTTCCCACCAGCTTTGATTATAATTTTATAATTTCGGCTTCTAAAACTCATGCTCCTGGATTTTTAAAAAGAGATAGCAACGAGATCTACGATATCATGAAGCTGGCTCTGGATAAAGTAAAGGAGAAGATTCAGTATAAGGAAACTTATGTTACAGGGTTCAGCCTGGGAGGAACAACGGCTCTCGTCGTAGGAGAGATAGACAGCCGAAAAAAGCATTTTGACTTCAAGAGAATTGCTGCTGTCAATCCCACTGTAAACTTATATGAATCTGCAAAAATTTTAGATGATATGCTGGATGATAATATAAAGAGTGAGGAAGAATTAGATCAGTTACTGCAAAAAATAATTTTAGGTATAATGAAGTATGGTCAGGTGAATGGATCTACGAAGATCGATGAGGCTGCAATCTATTCATTGTTTAAACATTTAAATATGGAGGAGAAGGAATTAAAGATTCTTATTGGTGCTGCATTCAGGTTTATAGCCATAGATGTCAACTATATAAGTGATGTCATGACCAAAAGCGGGGTATATACGGACCCTAACAAAAAAATCACAAAATTTCAAAGTATGAGTGAATATTACAGTGCTATTAATTATAGTAATTTTCAAAATTATATAGAGAGGATTGGTTTTAAAACATATAAAAAATTGGATAAAACCCTGACTATGGAGAAGATGATAGAAAACAGCAGTTTAAAAACTATAGAGAACTATCTAAAAGAAGCTGAAAATATTGGAGTTTTTACCAATGAAGACGAATTGATATTGACTCCGGATAATCTAAAATATTTAAAAGAAACAATGGGCAGCAGGATAAAAATCTATCCCCATGGGGGACACTGTGGGAATATGTTCTATGAGGATAATATAGCTTCTATGGTCCATTACCTTAAAAGAGGTGAGTTAAGATGAAAAAAATATTTATTTTAATAACTTTACTTTTTATGGGCTGCACCGGTGTAAAGGTAAAAGAAAAGGTTTCTTCTGATAAAGCAGAAAAAATATTCATAGTAAAGAGTTCTAAACTTCATTTAAATGATGGAAAATCTCATATTATGGATGCATACGATCCATTTGAACCGTTGAATAGAAGGATATACTACTTCAACTATCAATTTGATAAGTGGGTAGGTTTACCTGTATCTGATTCATATAAATTTTTCCTGCCGCAAACTGCCAGAACTGGAGTAGGAAATTTTTTTAGTAACTTATATGAACCTATCAGTGCAATAAACGGAGTATTAATTTTAGATTATAAAGCCGTATTTACAGGGATAGGCAGATTTTTTATAAACACCACAATCGGAGTTGCAGGTTTATTTGATGTGGCGACACTTATAAATATTCCTAAACACGAACTTACTTTGAATGATACCCTTGCGGTATATGGGGTAAAGGATGGTCCATACCTAATCCTGCCATTTTTAGGACCAAGTGACCTGAGAAATGCCGGCTCCCTGCTGACCACCTTTGTCCTAAGGGTACCTTTGGATCCTATCAATATTTATAGCGGGTCTTTATGGGAAGACATAGCCATCAAAGGATTAGACGCAGTAGATGTTAGAAGTGAAATTAATTTTCGATACTACAGTCTGGGAACTCCATTTGAATATGAATATGTCAGACTCCTTTATTTGAGATCTATGGAAATAAGAGAAACTAACATTAAAAAAAATTAATTTAACGTTGACACCGACCTATAGGTAGGCTATAATGATTATGATATTCAGGAGGAAAAGAATGAATAGATAATTATTGTTTTAGGAAAAGATAAGGGCGGGTTGAATGAAAAGAATATTGATGATATATATATTAATAAATTTATGGGTTTACGGGTATGATTATCCATATAAGGATCCATATTTGGCTACAATACTAGCAACCCCAGTAGAATTTATGGCAAAATTTGAAGATGAGAATTATGAAGAAATGAAAATAGATTTGAAGACAAGTGAAATCCCGCCTAATCTGTGGTATTTAGAAAAATTTAAATTTGGGTTGATGGCACAGGATAAGGAAGCTCCCCTGATATTTTTATTGGCAGGAACAGGCTCGAAATATGATTCCCATAAGATGCTAACCATGAGCAGGATATTATATCAAAATGGTTTTAGTGTGATTATGTTACCCACCAGTTTTGATTATAACTTCATAGTTTCAGCTTCTAAAAATCATGCTCCGGGAATTTTGGGAAAAGACAGCAGGGAGATATACAGTGTGATGAAGTTAGCCCTTGAAAAAGTAAAGGATAAGATTCAATATAAAGAAATTTATGTTACCGGGTACAGCCTGGGAGGAACGACGGCTCTTGTTTTAGGAGAGATCGACAGCCGGGAAAAATATTTTAATTTTAAACGAATAATGGCAATAAATCCAACGGTAAATTTATATGACTCGGCAAAATTATTGGATGAGATGTTGGATAACAATATAAAAAATGAGGAAGAATTAGATCAATTATTGCAAAAAATAATTTTAGGTATAATGCAGTATAGTCAGAAAAATGGAACGATGAAGATAGATGAGGCTGCAGTCTATTCATTGTTTAAACAATTAAATATGACCGATCAGGAATTAAAGGTTCTTATTGGTGCTGCATTTCGATTTATAGCCATAGATGTCAACTATATCAGTGATCTTATGACCAAAAGCGGGGTGTTTACAGATCCTAATAAAAAAATAAAAAAATTTCAGAGTATGAGTGGGTATTATAAAGCAATAAATTATAGTAATTTTCAAGATTATATAGAAAAAATCGGCTTTAAAACATATAAAAAACTGGATAAAAATTTGACTATGGAAGAGATAACAGAGGAAAGCAGTTTAAAAACTGTAGAGACCTACCTAAAAGATAGTGAAAATGTAATGGTAGTTACCAATGAGGATGAGGTAATTCTAACTAAAGATAATCTAAAATATTTAAAAAAAATCATGGGCAGCAGGATAAAAGTCTATCCCTATGGAGGACATTGTGGAAATATGTTCTATGAAGAAAATATAGATTATGTGATAGATTTTTTATTAAACGGTGATTTTAGATGAAAAAAATATTTATTTTAATAACCTTACTTTTTATTGGTTGCAGCAGTGTAGAGGTAAAAGAAAAAGTTTCTTCTCATGAAGCAGAAAAAATAGTCGTAGCAAAGGATTTTAAACTTCATTTAAAAGATGGAGAATCAGATATTATGGATACCTATGACCCATTAGAACCATTGAATAGGAGGATATACTACTTCAACTATCAATTCGATAATTGGGTGTGGTTACCAATATCTAATTCATATAATTTTTTCCTGCCGCAAACAATAAGAACAGGGATAAACAATTTTTTTAGTAACCTGTATGAACCTATCAGTGCAATAAACGGAGTATTACTATTAGATTCTAAAACTGTATTTACAGGAATAAGCAGATTTATTATAAATACCACAATCGGAGTTGCAGGTTTATTTGATGTGGCGACACTTATAAATATTCCTAAACGCGAACTTACTTTGAATGATACCCTGGCAGTATATGGGGTAAAGGATGGTCCATACCTAATCCTTCCATTTTTAGGGCCAAGTGACCTGAGGAATGCCGGTTCCCGTTTAACTACCTTTGCACTGAATCCAATTCATTCGGGATCTTTGGAGACAGATTTAGTTATAAAAGGAGTAGAAGGAGTGGATACCAGGAGTAGAACAGACTTTCGATACTACAGTCTGGGAACTCCCTTTGAATATGAGGTTGTCAGGCTTCTTTATTTAAAATCTATGGAAATAAGAGAAACCAACATTAAAAAAATTTAATTTTTATTGACACCGACCTATAGGTAGGCTATAATGGTTAGGATATTTAGGAGGGGAAGATGAATAATACAAAAAGTGAAATAATCAGAGTAGCACTAAGGATGGTCAGTGAAAGGGGGTATGAATGGTTAAGTTTTAAAAAAGTTGCAGATGAAGTCGGCATTGCAAAATCCAGTATCTATCATTATTTTAAAAAGAAAGAGGATTTAGGGATCGCAGTAATGGAGGTAATAGAAGAAAGAATTCAAAAAAATAAAGATGAAATATTAACCTATGAAAGTGAAAAAGAAAAATTAGATGCCTATTTAATAAGAGCAGATAAGGAGGACACACTATACGCAGAAGCCATGGCACAATTAGCTTTTAATTTTAATGGGTTACCTCCAAAACTTCAAGAAAAATTTAGAAAACGTTCCATAAAAGATTATGAATTTGTCTTGGGAATCCTGAAAAGAGGGGCAGAAAAAAAAGAATTTAGTATAAAAAAGGATTTAGAAGAGGCTGCAATGGGGATAATACTCATGAGTATTGGAGGTTATCTCTATGGCAGGGTCTTTCATGATGAAAATGTAGATATCAGTAAATATATCACCGACAGCATAATAAATAAAAATTAATTTGTAGGGAAACCAACTGTTTTTCATATAATATAAGTTAGAAAAATAAGAAAAACGTTAATTCCCAATTTAAACAGTATATAGGAGGAATGAAATTGATAAAAAAAATAAGTTTAATTATTCTGTTATTTGTCATAAGTGTTTGCACCTTTGCTAAAGAAGCTGTAAATATTGCTGTATTATACAGTCAAAAAAGTAGTAATAATATGAAAAACTCTCAGAGTATCATGGAAAAAGAATTTACAGCTGTTTTAGAAGGAAGTTATAATGCGGTTTTTCCAAAAGAATATCAAATTATAGCAGAAAGCGGGAAGGAAGAGATTGAAAAAAGATACAATGAACTAGTTGCAGACAGGGGTGTAGACGTAATTGTAGGCGGAGATTTTATAGTGTCCAATGTAATTCTAGGGAAAAAAAAGATAAAAAAATTAAGTATAATGCCTTTTGCTCAATATATCTATCATGGTGAAACCAGTGGGGTGGAAAATCTTACCTATAGTGTTCAACCAGTGGGGTTTAAAAAAATATTCCAACTTCTCAAAAGTGTAGAGGGTGATTTTTCAGAAATTACACTTATAGCACCAGAAGAATTATTAAAGGCAGATGAAAGAATAATTCCTTTTGTAGAAAAACAGATAAAGGAAAATGGAATATCCAAGATTAAATGGGCTGCCTTTAATGGAGATTATGAAAAATTAGCTGCAGATGTCAAAGGGCAGAAAGTAGCTCTTTTAGGTGGTTTTTCAGACAAAGAAGAGTTTATTCAAATCATGGATGTTTTAAACAATGAAAAAATAGTAACATATGCAGATGGATATGGAACAGGAGTAAGTGACCAGGCATACCTCTCTTTCGAGGTAGATACAAATATCCAAAAAAGACTCCGAAAATCAGCTATCTCTCTCCTGGAAATATTAGATGGCGGCAGTGCTAAAAACCAAAAAGTTTATTTGGTTGGGGGAGAACTGAGACCGGTTATCAATCAATCGGTAGCTGAAAAAATAGGTAAATGGCCCAATTGGAGAACAACGGTGTCAGCTAAGGTAGTAGGGGAAAAAAGTTTAGGAAAGGAACTGACCCTCTATTCATCCATAAGAAAGGGTTTAGAGGACAATCTGCAACTAACAATAGATAAAAATGATCTAAATATCCAGGAATACCAAGTGGATGCAGTCCAATCATCCAGACTGCCACAAATAAAAGCAGCAGGTGGATACAAGGTCGTAGACCAGGGGCAGGCAGATGCTCCCAACGATGTTAAAAAAGAAAATACTTATGTAGGTGTAGGGTTAAGACAGGTAATCTTTAACGATAAGTTAAATTCAGCGGTATCTGTAGAAAAAAGTGTTTTCAATGCAGAAAAAGAAAGTTATAAACAAAGTGAATTAGATACAATCTTAACGGTTTCTACAGCCTACTTTAATGTATTAAAATTAAAGGCTTCTGAAAGTATTCAATACAGTAACTTAGAATTGACTAAAAAGAACTTGGAGTTAGCCAGAGTCAGGGAAAAAGTAGGATATTCCAGAAAATCAGATGTATACAGATGGGAGAGTAAGTTAGCTACAGATATCAGTAAATTAACTGACTCCCAGGCTAAACTTAAAAATGCCAAGGAAGGGTTGATGAGAATTTTAAATAACGAGCTGGATACAAACTTTCAACCTGTGGATATCCTGGATACTGAAGAGTTTTTAGGAATAGCAGGTTTGGAGTTAACTAAGAAAAACGTAATGGACGACACCTTAGATAAACTGATGAAATTAGGTCTTGAAAATTCCACTGAGATTAAACAGATCGATAGTTATATGGATGCAGCAGAGAGAAGGTTAAAGGAAGCAGATAGAAATTTCTATGCCCCTGAGGTGGCACTCACTGCTAACTACAACTACTATATGGATAGAAGTGGTAGTGGTAATCTATATTCTAACCCGGCAGACTCTGACCCCAGAAAGGAAGCATGGACTGTAGGAATAGAGGTAAGTATCCCATTATTAGAAGGGGGAGAGAGGATAGCCAAAAGAAATACAGCCACTGAGCAACTACAAAAATTAACAACTCAAAAAGAAGATGTTGAAAATAGTGTAAAACAAAATATCAGAGCTTCTCTAACAGATTTAGTAACGGCTAAAATAAATGTGGAAACTTCAAAAGATGCCAGAGTTGCAGCAGATAAAACTCTTGAGTTAGTGACGGATTCATACTCAAGGGGAGAGGTATCTATAACTGAATTATTAGATTCTCAGAATGTGGCAATTCAAGCCAAGGAAACTGAGAGTGCATCTAAATATGATTATTATACTAAGTTGATGATAACAGAAAGAGCTGTAGGAGTTTACCATCTATTAGACCCTGAAGCATATTTCGAATTACTAGGTGAAACTAATTTAAAGGTACAATAATCAAAAAATGAGGAGGAAACAAATGTCATTATACAAAAAAATACTAACTATAGGATTTGTAATAGTAGCCCTTGCAAGCTGCGGGACTAAAAAAGAAGAGGAAAAAATTGAATTAAGAACTGTCAGGCATAAAACAATAGAATTAAAAAGTCCGGCACAGTCTCTCAGTTTCACAGGGGATATAAAGTCTACTTTCGAACCTGAGGTAAGTTTCAGAGTACCTGGAAACATTGAAAAGATGAACTTTAAGCTGGGGCAGCCGGTAAAAAAGGGAGAAGTTTTAGCCACCCTGGATAAGATAGATTATGAAATTCAATTAAGAAAGGCTGAGAGTTCTTATGAAACTGCCAGAGCATCACAAATAGAGGCACAATCAAGCTATAACAGGATAAAAGAACTATATCAAAATGACAGTGTATCTAAGAGTGAATTTGACAGTGCAAAAGCCAGAATGGATTCTACGGCAGCCTCTTTAAAGGTTGCAGATGAAGGAGTGAAATATGCCAAACGTCAACTGAAATACACCCAATTAAAATCTCCTATAGATGGTACAGTAGCTGTTAAAGTCTCAGAAGTGAATGAAAATGTAGCTGCTGGCCAATCAGTATATATACTGAATACAGATGCAGATTTACAAGCAATAACATTTGTTCCTGAGAGTGCAATCGGACAAATAAAAATTGGATCACAGGTCAATATCTATGCAGGTGCATTGGAAAAAACTTATTTAGGTAAAGTTGTGAGAGTAGCTACATCATCACTGCAATACGGAGCCACATATCCTGTAAAGGTAGCTATATTAGATGCAGATAAAAGTTTGAAAAGCGGGATGTCTGTTGTAGTGGATTTTAATAAAGATGAGGTAAGTGAAAAAAATAAGATATTCATACCTTTAAATGTAATCTTAAAGGGTGCAGACACTAACTATGTCTTTATCGTAGAAAAAGCCGGTGAAGGGATAGGAATTGTCAGAAAAATTGAGGTTAAAACAGGTATGGTTACCAACAAAGGTTTAGAAATTTTAGACGGGTTATCAGAGGGAGATGAATTAATTACAGCTGGAATGACTAAATTAGAAGATGGTCAGCAGGTAAAATTAAAATAGGGAGGAATTTAGATGAATTTAACAGAGATGGCAATTAAGAAAAAAGTAGTTACATTTACTTTTATATTGCTTTTAGCACTAGCTGGAGTTTCCACCTACTTTAAATTACCAAAGGCAGAGGATCCAGGATATGTAGTAAGAACAGCTACTGTGGCTACTCTATATCCAGGGGCCAGTCCCAGCAGGGTAGAGAACTTAGTGACAGATAGGATTGAGCAGAGAATTCAAGAGATGCCGGAAGTCGACTATATCAACAGTGAGAGTAGGGAAGGATTCTCTTATATTACGGTACAGTTTAAGGATGAGTATAAAATAATGAGACCAATCTTTGATAAGTTGAGGAGAAAGGTAGATGACGCTAAAAAAGATCTACCAAGTGGTGCACTACCACCCTTTGTAAATGATGACTTTGGTGATGTTTACGGGACACTGATAGCTGTCACAGCTGATGGATATTCACCTGAGAATCTGAGAAGAGTCGCTAAGTTTACAACGGAAGAATTGTTGACCATGAAAAATGTAGGTAGAATAGTCCAGTACGGAGTCAGACCGGAAAATATATTTATAGATTATGATAATGCTAAATTATCACAATTTGGTATTTCTCCGGGATATCTAAAACAAGTTCTAGAGAACACAAATATATTATCCCCCGGGGGACAGATCCTTTTAGGCAAAGAAAGACTGAGTTTTGAACCCAGTGGAAACTTTGACTCTGTAGATGATATAAGAAATACAGTTATAAGACTTCCAAAGGGAAATTTGGTAACTGTAGAAGATATTGCTAAGGTAAGGAGAGCATACCAAGAACCTATCCTTACAAGGGAAAAATTTAACGGTAAGGATACCATCGTTCTTGGAATCTCTTTAAAGGAGGGAGGAAACATCTTGGACCTCCAAAAAGAGATAGATGAAAAAATTACAGCTGTAGAATCCAGCTACCCCATAGGAGTAGATTTTACATATTTAACCCAGGAAGCTGCCAGGGTAGATAAAAGTGTCCAGAGTTTCCTATCCAATGTAGCTCAATCTATACTTACAGTAATGCTGGTACTCATAATATTTTTAGGCCTTAGAGTGGGGGCCATCGTAGCTTCATTGATTCCTATAGTAATGGCATCATCCATGGTATTTTTAAGTTATTTCGGCTTAAGTCTTAATCAAGTCTCACTGGCAGCTCTGATAATTGTATTGGGAATGCTGGTAGATAATGGAATAGTAATATCAGAAGCAATCATGGTCAATATGGAAAAAGGAATGGACAAGATAGACGCTGCCTTAGAAGCTTCAAGAACGTTGAAGGGGCCACTTATGATCTCTTCTTTGGTTACCATATCAGCTTTCTTACCAATAGTGCTGGCAGCTGGAACTATGGGAGAATATACAGGACCTATAACCTATGTAGTTGCCATTTGTTTAGGATTATCATGGATATTAGGAATAACTTTTATTCCCCTGCTCTGTGTATTATTTTTAAAGGTAGAGAAGCAGGAAGCAGGCTATGACAGTAAATTCTATAGACTTTATAGAGGATCTCTTCTAAAAGCACTAAAACATAAGTTTATGGCAGGTATAATAATTATTGGAATATTCTTTATAGCTGTATTTGGATTTAAAACCTTTGTTAAGGTCAAATTCATGCCGGATAAAGATGTCCCTATATTGACAGTAGAAGCAGAATTGCCATTTGGAACATCTATAGAAACTACAACTAAGATGGTATTGGATGCAGAAAAATATATTCGAAAGGAATATTTCTTAGAAAATCCAAAGCAGGTAGAACCACCATTAATTGCCAATATCTTAGCAGGTGGAACTTTGGTTAAATATGAAAAAGAAGGAATATTAAGTACAGGAACATTTATAGGGGAGAGTGCTCCAAGATATATCTTATCTCATACTCCTAAGATGAGTCAGCCAAATTTTGCCTTTGCAATAATCAATACTACCAGTTTTGATATTATAAAATCTGAGATCCAGCCTAAACTTATAGCATGGTTTGAGAAAAATTACCCAGATGCTAATATTAAGATAGACACTCTGCAGAATGGATCTCCAAGTGACCGTCCAATAGAGATCAGGGTAAAAGGTAGAGATACAGATAAATTACATGAATATATTGCAGAAGTAGAAAAAATAGTCAAAGAAAATATTGTAGGCTTAGCTGATACAAAGACCGACTGGGGTGGAAAAAATAGAAAGTTTACAGTTAATATAGACCAGCAAAGAGCACTCAGAGCCGGACTTACAAGTCAGGATATAGCAATATCTTTAAACAGTATCCTAAGCGGAATAAAACTGACAGACTATAGAGAACAAGACCGGTTGATCCCGGTGATGTTGAGATCTCAAGGTACTTCCAGAGAAGATATAGAGGTCTTAAAAAATACACCGATCTATAACCAGACTACAGGTAACTCGGTACCACTTGGGCAGGTAGCTGAGATAAAAACAGTATGGGAAGCACCTAAAATAGTTAGAAGGGACAAGATAAAGGCCATGATGTTTCAAGTTGGATTAAGAAACCCAGCAACAGCTATGGAACAGACATTAAAAATCAAACCATTATTAGATGAAGCTGCATCTAAGTGGGAATATGGTTATAGTTATGAATTAAATGGGGAATACTATAACAGTACAAAGGCAAATGATGCACTAGCTGCAAAATTCCCCATAGCAGGAATCTTTATATTGTTACTACTTATAATTCAGTTTAATTCATATACGATATTAATCACAATTTTAGCTGCATTACCACTCATCTTAACCGGTATAACATTTGGATTGGGAATAACCCAGCTTCCATTTGGATTTATGCCTATATTAGGGGCACTATCTCTAGTCGGTATCATGATAAATAATGCCATTGTATTGATAGACAGGATAAATATTGAAAAGGATGAAGAGGGACGTGAACTACCAGGTGCAATAGTACATGCAGCACAGGCTAGATTCAGACCAATTGTCCTTACTACTGCTACTACAGTGTGCGGACTTATCCCATTATGGCTAGGTGGAGGAGTAATGTTCGAAGGAATGGCAGTAACCATGATCTTTGGATTGATCTTCTGTTTAGGTATAACATTAGGTATAGTACCAATCTTATTTGCAATCTTCCACAGAGTTTGTTATAAGGGATACAAATATGAAGATGAAGATATAGAGGGATAAAAAAATAAAATGGAGCCTAGTTTTTAGTTAGGCTCCCCCTTTTTAAAAAGATAGAATAAAAAAATTGATTTTTAGGAGGTTTTTGTATGGAAGAAATTAAAATTATACACTCATTGGATAAAGGTAAGTTTTTAGCCATGGACGGAGAGGTCAAGGTAGGATCTTTAGGGTATGAATTAAAAGATAGGGTTATATATATCAACAGTACCTATGTAGATCCAGAATATAGAAATAGGTTTTTAGGTAAAAGACTGCTCGACCAATGTATAAGTTATGCCAGGGAAGAAAAATTTAAAATTTCTCCTGTATGTTCCTATGTAGTAAAAATATTTAAAAAGACAGATAAATATGATGATGTAAAAGTTATTTAAATAAATAAGCAACGTGACGTTGCATCCAGATAGGCATAATTTCCTAGATAATAAAAAAGGTGATTTCTCATAGGGCAGGAGTCATCTTTTTTTAATTAGATCTTTGATTCTGTACAGGAGTAAATGAATTTGATCCTTCCCTAATAAATTTGAATGGATTTATAGAGGGATAAAGGCGTAAAAACTTAAAATAATAGTAAAATAGTACTGATTTTACATACAGTCCTATAAAAATTGTACTTTTTATGGTTAAATTGACTTATTTCCCTTGTAAAAATTTAAAATAGGTTATATACTAAAGGGGTAAAATATGAAAAAAAGTTAATAGAATAAAATAATTAAATATAAGGGGTGTTTTTAAATGTTACAAGATAAAATATTAGACTATAAAGACGATGTAGTAAAATCTATACAAGAGGCTATCAGAATTAAGAGTGTGGAGGAAGCTCCGTTACCTGGAATGCCATTTGGAGAAGGTCCTGCAAAGGCCCTGGCTCATTTTTTAGAATTAGGAGAAAAATTAGGATTTGAATCTACTAACTTTGATAACTATGCAGGGCATATTGACCTTGGAGACGGGGAGGAAACTCTGGCTATCCTTGGGCATGTAGATGTAGTTCCTGAAGGGGAAGGATGGGACCACGATCCATACGGCGGGATCATTGCTGATGGAAAGATATTCGGTAGAGGTACTTTAGACGATAAGGGCCCTATGATCATGTGTATGTATGCTATGAAGGCATTAAAGGATTCTGGGGTAAAGCTGGATAAGAAGATCAGAATGATCTTAGGAGCTAATGAAGAGACTAACTGGGGATGCATGGATCACTATTTTGGTACTCTAAAGATGCCTCAGCCGACTTTAGCATTTACTCCTGACTCTAGTTTTCCAGTAACATTTGCAGAAAAAGGAATTATGCAGGTGACTATGACTAAAAATGTCAATACTAAAGGGATCACTATCGAGGGTGGAAAAGCATTTAACTCAGTAGCAGAAAGCTGTGAAATGACATTCCCAGCTGAACTTTTAACTGTTTTAGAAGGTAAAGTAAAAGAATATAACGAAAACAATGAATATAAGATGGAGATCAAAGATGGAAAATTAATATCTTATGGTAAATCATCTCATGGAGCCAGACCAGAGAGCGGGTATAACGCTATATCTGCATTGATGGGAACTTTACAAGGGGTAGATTTAGGAGAGATCTCTGAATTTGTAAGTTTTTACAACTCTAAGATCGGGATGGAGTATAACGGTGTTTCTATGGGAATTGGATTTGAAGATGCCGATTCTGGAAAATTAAGTTTAAATATCGGAAAATTATCTATCAAAGATGGTAAGATAGAGTTAGGTATTGACATGAGATATCCTGTAACAACTAAAAAAGAAGCTGTTTTAGAAGGATTAGAAAAAGCTGCTGCAGAAAATAATCTTGTATTGACTGTAAAGAGTCATACCAATGCACTTTATTCTCCTAAAGACACAGTTTTAGTAAAAACACTTATGGATGTATACAAGGAGATCACAGGAGATGTAGATGCAGAGCCGGTAGCAATAGGTGGTGGAACATATGCAAGAGCCGTAGATAATGGTGTAGCATTTGGAGCATTATTACATGATCAAGAGGATAATATGCATCAAAAAAATGAATATATAGAGATCAGTAAGTTAGATACATTATTAAAAATATATGTAGAAGCTATCTATAGATTAGCTAAATAAGAAAGTGACGTTTCATCAGATAAGCATACAATAATTAAAGAGGCTTTTGTTAGAATTTTTTTCTAACAAAAGCCTCTTTTTTTAGGTATTTTTTTCAGACTCCTTCTGCCCTGCCGAGCACCTTCCTCTTACTCCTTTAACTCTTCCTTTGGATGGTTTCCCTTCGTAAAGGAAACCAAAGTTGAGATAAAAGCCTAAATTTCCTGAAGAGATAGAATAACGCCCCCTTCTCTTCCCCCTCTTAATATAAGTGGGGGAGGTAGAATTTTTTTGCTTTTTTAAGTATTTTATTAGTAATTGGTAGGTGAAATGTATTGAGAGGATAAAAGACATTGAAAAGGAGAGAAATAAGGAATATACTAGAGATAATAAAGGATTATAGGAGCATAAAATGACTAGCAGACAGAGTGAATCTGTACTTGAAGAAAAGTAAATAGGGGGAATAAATTGAAACTAGAGTTCAAAAAATATATAGAAACAGTAGTAAAATCAAATGATGCGAGAGAACTTTATAATGAAAGTGTTGTTTGTTATAAAACAGGGGCTTATAGTGCTTCATATTTAATGAGTTATTTTAGGTTTTATGGAAAGTGTTAGGTATAAAATTATAAATTCTAATAGACCCGAAAATTATCCGGTTGACAGGTGGGAAAGTGATGTATTACATAAAATAAGTTCAGAAGAAACTTGGGACAAAAATGTTTTTGAAATTCTTATTAGAAGTAGAAATCCAATATTTAACTTGTCGGAGGGATTAAAAACACAACTATATTATTGGAAAGATAGAAGAAATGACTGTACACATTTTAAAGAAAACGAAATTAGTTATTCTCATATTGAGGCATTTTGGTTATTTATTAAATCTAATTTTGAGAAATTGAGTGTAAATGGAAATGTGGAAGATTTATTGAATAAGTTTAAGGTCCATTTTGATGATTCTAAAACTATACCTGGATAATTGATGAATGTGTAAGAATTCTAGATGGAAGAACTGCAAAAAATTTCATTGGGAAAATGTTTGAAGAATTTGAAAATAATTTTATTTCTGATATCGATGAAATAATTTATAAAGTTCTAACCAAAAATGATGAAATAATAAATAGTGAAATTGTAAGTTGGATAAAATTATATAAAGAGGATTTGAAATTTGAAATAATAAAAAAATACCCTAAATTGCTAAATCATTTTGATCTTGCAGAACCAGATATTAGACACCTTTGGTATGAATTTAATAAAGGCTGGAATGCAACAGATGTAAAAAATACTTTAAACCATTATTTTATAACAAAACCCACAAAAAAGGAGCATTTATTGAAATTGCAAAAGATAATAACTTTAATTTACCTAGCGAAATAGAATGTTTTAGAGAAGATATATAAAATATGGAGGAATAGAGATATGGGAGAAGAGCAAAATGCAGTATTAGAGAAAAAATATAAAAATTTAGTAGGTAAGCCGTGAGGCTTATCATTACTGGGTCTTTTTTATTTTGTCTTAATTTATATACATAGATTTACTAATATATCCATCATACTTTCCCAAGTAGGTGGAGAAACCAAAGTAATTGCTTCAAAAAAATGCAATAGTTTTCTCTAGAGTTAGAGAAAACGCCAACAGGGAAGGAGTCTGAAGGAGAATTTAAATTATTTTATTTCATTTCAGCTATATCCTCTGTCTTTATTCGCATTTAAAATAAATACCTGAATATTATTCATTCCCCCGTCTTTATGAAAGAAGGGGGCTAGGGGGAAGTTCTGTATCATTTATTTTAAAAATCGCGATATTGGAGGAAAACAAGGAGAAAGTTCAGAGGCCTTTAGAAGTAAAATAATTTCCTTAGGAAGGTATAGGAAATGTATATACTCATGTAGTATATATATAGATAGTGAATATAAAATAAAAAAATATTTCTGATACAATACAGATATAATCAAAGATAAAGGAGAAGAGATAATGAATAAAAATAAAAAACATATAATAGCAGACCTTACCCTTGTTATTGTAGCTGTCATATGGGGATCAGGATTTACCGTTTCTAAGATGGCACTGGACAGCGGACTGGGGCCATTCTATATGATGGCATTCAGATTCCTGATTGCAGCAGTTATTATGGGTCTTGTTTTCTACAAAAAAATAAAAAAAATTGAAAAAAAAGACCTTATAGCAGGATCTGTTGTGGGATTTTTCCTCTTCTTTGCTTTTGCTACCCAGACGGTGGGACTGCAGTTTACCACAGCTTCTAAAAATGCATTTTTAACAGGTACCAACGTTGTCATGGTTCCCTTTATCTTTTGGGGGATAACCAAGATAAAGCCCGATCTCTGGTCCCTCCTTGCAGCTGTAATGTGTTTTTTAGGTATAGGGTTTCTTTCTTTTGACGGTAATTTATCCCTTGGGTTTGGAGATACCCTGTCTCTCATCTGTGCCCTTGGATTTGCCTGCCATATCAGTCTCACCGGGTATTACAGTAAGAAAGTAGACACTACCCTCCTTACACTCATACAGATGGCTGTAGCTGCTATTCTATCCTTTGTATCCGGTTTCTTCTTTGAGACCCTTCCTGCAGAGGTCGAAACTACCGGTGTTTTATCTGTAATCTATCTGGGGATTTTTAGTACTATGATTGCTTTTTTCCTGCAAACCACAGCACAAAAATATACTACTGCTTCCAGAACTGCTATTATCTTATCTACAGAGGCACTCTTTGGAACGCTTTTTTCCATCATCCTCCTTGGTGAGATCCTGACATTTAAGATGGTTGTAGGAGGAGCCGCTATCTTCATGGCTATTCTCACTGCTGAAACTAAGTGGGAATTTCTGAGGAAAAAGCAACGTGACGTTGCATCCAGTTAGATCTTACCTGACAAATTAAAAAAAGCTAACCATGAAAATGTTCCATGGTCAGCTTTTTTTAGTCTTCTATATTTTCATCTTCCTGATCTATTACAGGAGGAGTGTAGTTTTTGTATTCTTCTAAAGCTTCATCTAAATATTCAGCTAATTCCTCTCTCCCCTTATGAGATAGCGCAGAATAAAATAATACATCACTATTTTTAAATTCTATCTTCTTTCTGATATCCTTCAACTGCTTAAATTTTTCATTATTAGACATCTTGTCCACCTTAGTAAAGATAATCTTGTATGGTACATCATAATAATCCAGCCATTCCAGCATCTCAAGATCTTCTCCACTTGGTACCCTTCTGATATCTAACAATACGAAGACTAATTTACTTCTTTTAGAAGCTAAGTATCTCTCCATAGTGTTTCCCCAAGCTTGTTTTACAGCCTTTGGAACCTTGGCAAATCCATACCCAGGGAGGTCTACTAAATACGTTTCATCATTTATGATGAAATAGTTTATCAGTTGGGTTCTTCCTGGTGTTTTTGATGTCCTGGCCATTTTTTTTCTGTTTGTCAAACTGTTTATCAGGGATGATTTCCCCACATTTGATCTGCCTACAAAGGCAAACTCCAAGTTATTTATTGGTTCTGGATAATCAGCTTCAAATACTGCCGATTTTACAAAATCCGATTTTTTTATTTCCATTTTTTATTCTCCTCTATTTTACATCAGTTATAACTGAACTTTCATATTATAATAAATTTATATCATTTTTTTGACACAGAGATACACAGAGAAAAACTCTGTGAATCTCTTTTTTTACTCTGTGGGTCTCTGTGTTCCATTTTTTTAATTATTGTCTATAAATTTATTATTTAATATAATTTACTGTATTTTCTTTTCTTGCATGGGGCTTTGGACTTCCTTCCAATGATGAATAACCTAAAGTTACAGCATACTGAACTTCGTATCCCTCAGGAACTCCCATTTCCTCATTTCTTTTTTCTTTTTCTTCACCTTTAAAATATTCAACTACCAACCCTATCCAGCAAGTTGAAACTCCCAATGATTCAGCAGCCAAAAGCATATTTTGTGTAGCAGCACCTAAGTCTGCCTTCATAGAATAAGCTCCCTCTTTTTTACCTGATACAACTATTACTGTAGGTGCATCATATAAGATATGAAAACTTTCATTTCTTGCCATCCTTCTGAATATAGGTGTTTCACAATCTTTTAATGCTTCCTTCGTACCTGCACTTATTTGATCTATTATTTCTTTATTCTGTAAAACAGTAAAATGCCATGGCTGGGCATTATGACCGCTGGGAGCATAAAGTCCCGCCTCGATAATGGCTTCTATTTTTTCCTGTTCAATCTGCATTTCCTTATATTTTCTAATAGATCTACGTTTTTTTATATTTTCTAATACTGTGTTCATATTTCTCCTTCCTATTTTTCAAATGCTATTTTTTTGACATCTTCATAAGTTTTTGCAAAATGAATAGTCATATCTTTTTTTACTTCCTTAGGCAGTTCGTCTACATCAGATTCATTGTCTAGGGGTAATATTACCTCGTGGATTCCAATTCTATGTGCTCCGATTACCTTTTCCTTGATTCCTCCCACTGCTAATACTTCTCCAGTGATGGTAATCTCTCCAGTCATGGCTATATCCTGCCTTATCTTCCTCTTTGTCAGTACTGAGATTAAAGCTGTAGTAATAGTCACACCTGCTGATGGACCGTCTTTTGGTACAGCTCCTTCTGGGAAATGAAGATGTACATCTGTAGTTTCATTAAATTTTTCGTCTATTTCCAAGTCACCAGCAACCGATCTTACATAGGAGTAAGCCACATGTGCCGATTCCTTCATTACATCTCCTAATTTACCGGTTAAGAGGATCTTACCTTTTCCCTTCATAGATACCGACTGTACTTCTAATGTAGTTCCTCCTACACTTGTCCATGCCAATCCAGTGACTACACCTAATTTAGGTTTTTTCTCTTTGATCTTGTCAGGTCTGTATTTTACCTTTCCAATATAAGTTTCCAGGTTTTTTACTGTGATAGTTATTTTTTTTCTATTTTTCTCCAAAACTAATTTAGCCAATTTTCTATAGAGGCTGTGGATCTCTCTCTTTAAGTTTCTTACTCCAGCTTCTCTGGTATACTCATTTATTATTCTAAGGAGTGCGTCATCAGATATTTTTATATCTATCTCTGATAATCCATTATCCTCTTGAGCTTCATCCAATAGATATTTTTTTGCTATATGCATCTTTTCAAATTCGGTATACGAACTCAGATCGATAATCTCCATCCTATCTCTAAGTGGTCCCGGTATACCTCTCAGATCATTGGCTGTAGCTATAAAGAATACATTGGAAAGATCAAATGGCATATCCAGGTAGTGATCTTCAAAGTTCTTGTTTTGCTCAGGGTCAAGTACCTCTAACATTGCAGAACTCGGGTCCCCCTTGGCATCATTAGACATCTTGTCTATCTCATCTAATAGGATCAATGGGTTCTTAGTTTTAGCCTGTTTCATGGCTTTTATTAATTTCCCCGGCATAGAACCAATATATGTTCTTCTATGTCCCCTGATCTCTGATTCATCCCTTACTCCACCTAGAGATATTCTAGCAAAAGTTCTCCCCATGGCATCTGCTACAGATTTAGCCAATGAAGTTTTTCCTACACCTGGAGGTCCTACCAGACAAAGGATTGTTCCTTTCATATTGGGGTTTAATTTCTTAACTGCCAGATATTCCAGGATCCTTTCTTTTATCTCCTTTAACCCATAGTGATCTTCCTCTAACTTATCATGAGCTTTTTTTATATCCAATATATCTTTTGTTTTCTTATTCCAAGGAAGGTCTAATACCGTCTCTACATAGTTTCGCACAACACTGGCTTCAGCTGAAAATGCCGGCATCTTAGATAGTTTAGAGATCTCTTTTTCAACTTTTTTCTTTACTTCTTTTGGAAGTTTCTTAGCTTTTATCAGTTTTTTCAACTCTAAGATATCGTCGTCATCGGACTCATCTTCTCCTAATTCTTCCTTTATAGCATTTAATTTTTCCTTCAGGAAATAAGCTCTTTGAGCTGCATTCATCTTTTCTTTTACCTTATTTTCTATTTTTTTCTCCAAGTTTAAGATTTCCAGCTCTTTTTTTAAGATCTCTATTAATTTATACCCTCTTTTTTCTAAATTAAATATCTCTAAAAGTTTTTGTTTTTCTTCAGATGAAATATTTAAATTTCCGCTTATCAGGTCAAATTTTTTGTCTATATCCTTCATAGACTTTATACTTACCAGCAGGTCTGGCAGGATCTTCCCGCTTAATTTAGCATATCTTTCAAATGATTTTAATACCCTTCTAACTACAGCTTCTCCTATAGTTTCTTCCAGTTCCTCTGCCTCAACAGCTGTAGATTCTGCATAAATTATTCCATCGCTTTCCTCTACATTATCTAAAATAATTCTATGAGAAGCTTCGACTAATACTTTCACAGTATTATTTGGCATCTTTACTGTCTGCAGGATAGTAGCTTCTACCCCTACCTTATGTATATCATCGGTATAATTAGGTTCTTCCACTAAAAAATCTTTCTGCATACATAAAATTAATTTACTGTCCTCTGACAGTGATTTTTCTAATGTATTAACACTTTTTTCTCTTCCTATATAAAGGGGCATTATAGCTCCAGGAAAGACCACTAAATCTCTAGTAGGTATAAATGTAATCTTTGTCATCTTTGTCATCTTTTGCCTCCTAAAACAGCTTTTAGCCAAATTTATAATTGACCATTGAATTAATTTTCAACTATTTTTTTAGTTTTTTTGTTTTTTCTATTATTGTTGCTTTAGTATTATCTGTTACAGATTCTTCTGTAATTCTTACTTTTTCCACAGCTGGGTTAGATGGGATCTCATACATTAGATCTAACATTGCACTTTCCATAAGTGCACGGAGTCCTCTGGCTCCTATCTTTCTTTTAAGTGCCAACTCTGCCATTTTTTTCAGTGCACTTTCTTCAAATTCTAATTCTACATTTTCTAATTCAAAGAATTTTTTATATTGTTTTACCAATGCATTTTTAGGTTCAGTCAGGATCTTCATTAAGGCCTCTTCATCTAAGTTAGCCAAAGTAGTTATTACCGGGAATCTTCCTATAAGTTCAGGAATTATTCCTTGTCTTACCAGATCTTCCGGTAAAACTCTCATGAAAGCTTCTCCCTCAGATTCATTTTTTTCATTTATTACAGTGGCTCCGAATCCCATAACCTTTTTATTGGATCTGGATTTGATTACCTTATCTAATCCTTCAAAAGCTCCTCCTACAATAAATAGGATATTCTTTGTGTTTATCTTTACCAGCTCTTGATTTGGATGCTTTCTTCCACCTTGAGGAGGTACCTGTGCTTCAGTTCCCTCTACTATTTTAAGGAGTGCCTGCTGTACTCCCTCTCCCGATACATCCCGAGTTATAGACATATTTTCTGATTTTCTAGCCACCTTATCCAGCTCATCTATATAGATTATTCCTCTTTCTGCTGCTTCAACATCATAGTCTGCTGCCTGTAATAACCTTACCAGTACATTTTCTACGTCATCTCCTACATATCCTGCTTCTGTAAGGGTTGTTGCATCTGCTATGGCAAATGGCACGTGGAGGGTTCTAGCCAGAGTTTCAGCTAAAAGTGTTTTACCTGTTCCTGTAGGACCGATAAGCAGTACATTTGATTTCTGTAATTCCACATCTCCAGTTTTTCCCTTATGCCTGATCCTTTTATAGTGATTATATACCGATACTGCCAATACTTTTTTAGCCGCTTCCTGGCCTATTACATAGTCATCTAATTTTGCCTTTATCTCTTTAGGAGTCATAAGATTAATTTCATGAAAACTATTATCTTCTACAGCTTCTCCCATCTCTACCTGCATATCTTCTATAAGCATCCCGCAAGCTTCTATACACTCATCACATATATTTGCCTCTGGACCAGTTATTAATCTTGCTACTTCATTCTCTGATTTCCCACAAAATGAACATTTTTGTATTTCTCTTTTCATCTTATCTCTCACCTTCCACGAATACTCTGTCGATCAATCCATATTCCATAGCTTCCTCAGCTGTCATAAAGTTATCTCTTTCAGTATCTTTTTTTACCTGCTCTATAGTTTTTCCAGTTGTTTCAGATATTATTTTAGATGTTAATTCTTTCATTCTCTGGATCTCTTTAGCCTGGATCTGTATATCTGTAGCCTGACCCTGGGCTCCTCCCAAGGGCTGGTGGATCATTACTCTGGCATTTGGCAGAGCAAATCTTTTCCCCTTTGCCCCTGCTGTTAATAACAGTGCTCCCATAGATGCAGCCTGACCTATACACACAGTTTGTACATCAGGTTTGATATATTTCATAGTATCGTATATTGCCATTCCCGAAGTTATTACCCCTCCCGGGCTGTTAATATACATGATTATATCTTTTTCCGGGGCATCTGCCTCTAAAAATAATAGTTGTGCTACTATTGAGTTAGCCACCAGGTCGTTTATCTCTGTTCCTAAAAAGATTATTCTATCCTTTAATAATCTTGAATATATATCGTAGGCTCTTTCACCTTTTCCGTTATTTTCAATAACTGTTGGATTATACATAAATTTTTACCTCCAAATTTTATTTATTAGAAAAATAATCAATTTCATTAATTATTTTTCTAATAATCTAATTTTTTTTAAAACCCCAAAAAAGATGAGGGTCTATATATATAGCTTAAGGGACAAATAAAATTTGTCCCAAAAATCTATACACTTAATTTAATTATTTAGCTTGTGCTTGAATGAATTCAACAGTTTTTTGCATAGTAGCATCTACTCTTAAGTTCATTGTGAAGTTCTCTAAGTTGTTTGCCTTAGTTAATTCTTCCTTTAACTTGTCAGCATCCATCTTGTACATAGAAGCAACTTCAGCTAATTTAGTTTCTAATTCTTCATCAGTTAATTCAATCTTTTCGATCTTTGCGATCTCATCTAAGATAAGGTCTAATTTGATCTTTTCAATTGCCATAGGTCTAACTTGCTCAGTTAACTGCTCCATTGTAGATCCTGACATTTGTAAGTACATCTCTAAGTTCATTCCTTGAGATTTTAATTGGTTTTCCATCTCAGAAATTCTTCCTTTGATCTCTCTAGCTACCATAGATAAAGGTAAAGTCATTTCAGTGTTAGCTAAAACTTGGTTTAATAAAGTTTGTCTGTATTCTCCCTCTACTCTAGCTTCTTCTCTGTTTTTGATCTCTTCAGTTTTCTTAGCTTTTAAATCTTCTACAGATTCAAATCCTGCTTCCACTGCGAATTCGTCGTTTAATTCAGGAGTAACAGTTACTTTTATTGCGTTTATCTTAACTTTGAAAGTTGCTTCCTTTCCAGCTAAGTGTTCTGCATTGTATTCAGTTGGGAAAGTTACTACTATTTCTCCCTCTTGATCTTTTTCGTATCCTACTAATTGCTCTTCAAATGTATCTATGAAAGATTTAGTTCCTAATTTTAACATGTGTGATTCAGACTTCCCGCCTTCGAAAGCTACACCATCAACAAATCCTTCAAATGCAAGATCTACAGTATCTCCCATTTCAGCTTTATGACCTTCAGCAGCATCTTCTAAGTTAGACTTAGCTGATACCATCATTTCGATCTCTTTGTTTACAATTTCGTCATTCATTTCGAATGTTTCCTTTGCAGCTTCTAAACCTTTATATTCTCCTAATTTGATCTCAGGGAATACATCTACCATAAATGTAACAGCAAATTTATCTCCATTTAAGTCTACTTTAGTTGTCTTTATGTAATCTACAGGATTAATTTGCCCGTCTTTTAAGATAGCTTCATAGTGTCCTTTTAAGATAGCGTCTGTGATCTCTTCTTTGATTACACCTTCATAATGAGATTCGATAGCTGATGCTGGTGCATGTCCCTTTCTGAATCCTGGAATTTCAGCATCCTTAGCTATTTTTTTTACAGCGTCTTTTTTAGCAGTTGATACTTCTGCACCTTCTACCTTTAATGTGATTTCAACTACTGAGTTATCTAATTTTTTTACTTCATAATTCATGTTCTTTGTTCCTCCTTGTATATGATTATATATATTTAAATGCTCTAGGCACTTATTGATTCCTACGGGTAATTCTTTGTAAGGGTAATTCATGAATTACCCCTAACTTATTATTTTTATGTCTTTTATCTTAATCTGAATAATTTTATTGTTATTATAACATATTTTTTCTGGGTAATATGCTATTTCAAAGGTTTCATTCATATAATTATCCTCATCTATCTTATGGGCCAAATTGAACCCCACAGCAGAATAAAGTTTTCCATTTTTTTCTAAAAAAGTTTTAAAATGTTTATCTTCAACTCCGAATTTTTTCACCCTGATAAATTTGAGATCTTTATCTACAAACAATGGATAGGGATTAGCCGATCCAAAGGGTGCAATTTTGGAAAGTTCACCTATAAAGTTATCATCGACCATCTCCAACGGATAATTATAATCTATCTTTATGATGTCTTTCTTATATTTTTTTGTAGACTCACCGATACCTTTGGCAATAGCTCTTTCAACTACTTCTAGTTGGTCTTTAGCCACTATAAATCCAGCAGCTAAATCATGCCCTCCAAATCTAATCAAGGTATCGGATATATTATTTAATATATTAAATATATTTATTCCTGCTACACTCCGGCAGGATGCCTTCCCAAAATTATTTTGCAATGAGATAAGGATAACCGGAATATTATACCTGATAGAAAGTCTGCTGGCTACCACCCCAATAACACCCGGGTGCCAATCATGGGATTTAAAAAATAGATATTTCAAACTATTTTTATCCTCTATTTTTTCCACCTCATCATTAATCTCATTAAAAATTTTTCTTTCCAGAATACGTCTTTTATTGTTGGATTTTTTCATATCCTCTATAATAGAATAAAGTTCGTGATCATTTCCTTCTAAAAAGAAATCTGCCCCTGTTCTTGATTTCCCAATCCTTCCCAAGGCATTTAATAACGGCGATACAAAAAAACTAATATCTGTTGTACTGATATCCTTAGGTGACAGCTTTAGATATCTGAGGAGGGATTTAAGTCCCTTTATCTTAGTCTCTTTTAAAGCTACCAATCCATTTTTTACTATAACCCTGTTTTCATCGGTTAAAGGCATGACATCTGCTATAGTTCCTATCATCACTATATCCAGATGTTCATATAGATGTTTTGGATCGGCACCTAATTTTTTATACACAGCACAGGCTACCTTAAAAGCTACTCCGGCACCAGATAAATATTTAAATCTGTAATTTTTACTCAATTTAGGATTAATTACTAAAAGTTTTTCTTTTTTATCTTTTATTATTTTATGATGATCGGTTATTATAACGTCGATACCCAAAGATTTTGCATATTCAAAATCTTCTACTGAATTAATTCCTGTATCTACCGTTATAATTACCTTTCCACTTCTTTCATTGACATAATCTATTGCCTGCCTATTCAGACCATACCCTTCATCCATACGATTTGGAATATAATACGAGGTTTCTACCCCGATAAGATTAAAGACAATAGTCAGATAAACAGAGGCCGTTATACCATCTACATCATAATCGCCATAGATAAATACCTTACTTTTACCATCTTTAGCCCTGATTACCTTTTCTACGACCTCCTCCATCCTCTCAAAATCAAATGGATCTTCTAGATCTTCTACACCTGCATTTAAAAATTTCTGGATATCGTCATCGGAATCAATCCCCCGTGATAGGAGGAGTTTTACCACTTCTGTGGATAAATTATGCTTCTCAACTTTGTCTTTCACCTGGGACTCATCATATGTATTATATTCCCAATACATACCATATCCTCCTAATTGTTAACTTTATCAATTAAGTTAGATATTTTTATCGCTCTAGCCACTGTATCATCTAAAAACACTCTGATTTCCGGTACATATCTAAGGTTAGTTTCTTCAGCTACTCTTTTTCTTAAGTATTTTCTGATCTCATTTAATCCTTCCAACACCATAACTTCATCCACTTGATTATCTCCAACAGATAGTACACTAAAATATGCATCTGCATATCTAAGATCCTGCGTTACCTCTATCTTAGTTACCGATACCATCCCTTGGATTTTTGGATTTTTTACTTCCATAAATAAAGCATTGGATATTATTCTTGTCATTTGTTTTTCGATTCCTAATAATCTTTGTTTTCTCATAATTATTTCACATCTTTTAGTGTTCTTTGGATTTCGTCGATTCTGTATGCTTCTACTATATCGCCCTCTTTAATATCATTAAAGTTCTTGATATTTAATCCACATTCCTGACCTACGATAACTTCTTTAGCATCATCTTGATATCTCTTTAATGAAGCTAATTCCCCATCGTATACCATTACACCGTTTCTAAGAATTCTGATTTTTGAATCAGCATAGATCTTTCCATCTTCAACATAACAACCAGCTATATTTCCAATTTTAGATACTTTAAATACTTTTTTAATCTCGATTCTTCCTAAGTAAACTTCTTTATATTCAGGATCTAACATTCCTGATAAAGCTTGCTCGATATCTTCTACAATTTGATAGATGATACTAGAAGTTCTGATCTCTACACCAGCTTTATCTGCATCTCTCATGGCTTTTGTAGTAGGTCTTACGTTAAATCCAAGGATGATTGCATCTGATGCTTCTGCCAGTCTAATATCTCCTTCAGATATTGCTCCAGATGTAGCTTGGATAACGTTTACTGCTACTTCTGATGTAGATAATTTGTTTAATGATTCCTTCAGGGCTTGTACAGAACCTTTTGAGTCAGCTCTTATGATAAGGTTTAATTCTTTTAAGTTAATATCATCCATATGCTGGGATAAAACTTCTAAAGAGATATGCTTTTTCTTGTTTTGATCATTTAATTTTCTGTCTTTTTCAACTTCTTCTACGATTCTTCTAGCATGCTGTTCATTTTGAACTACATACATTACATCTCCAGCTTCTGGAACTGTGTTGAATCCTATAACTTCAGCTGGTTGAGATAGTGAAGCAGCTTCTGTTTTTTCACCTTTATCGTTAAGTAATGCTCTTACTTTACCATAAGATTCTCCAGCTACTATGATATCTCCAATTTTAAGAGTTCCCTCTTGTACTAAAACGTCGGCAATTGGTCCTACTTTTGGATCCAATCTAGATTCCATAACTACACCTTTTGCTCTTTTCTTTGGATTACCTTTTAATTCTAACATCTCTGCCGTGATTAAGATAGTATCTAAGATTCCTTCTAAGTTTTGTCCGAATTTAGCAGAAATTTCGATAAATTCTACATCTCCACCCCACTCAACCGGTACTAATCCATGTTCCATAAGTTCGTTTTTAACTCTAGATGGATCTGCTCCCTCTTTATCTATCTTATTTACTGCTATTATAATAGGTACATCAGCTGATTTTGCATGGGCTATCGCTTCTACAGTTTGCGGCATTACACCGTCATCTGCTGCTACTACTAATATAGCTATGTCAGTAACCTGTGCTCCTCTAGCTCTCATTTCTGTGAAGGCCTCATGTCCTGGAGTATCTACGAAAGATATTTTCTTTCCATCTTTTACTATTTGGTAAGCACCGATCTTTTGAGTGATCCCACCAGCTTCTCCATCTGCTACATTAGCTTCTCTGATAGCATCCAGTAATGAAGTCTTTCCATGGTCAACATGTCCCATGATAGTGATAATCGGAGCTCTCTCTATAAGGTCAGACTCTTTATCTTCTGACTCTAAGTTGAATTTTTCTCCAAATGCCATTTCTTCTACTTCTTCCTGCTCTACCATAGCATCATAATCGTCAGCTAATTCTTCAGCCAATGTCATATCTATAACACTGTTGATAGTCAACATCTGACCCTTTAAGAATAACTTTTTGATAAGTTCAGAAGCATTTACTCCTAATTTCTCAGCGAAGTTACCCAATGTAATCTCCCCTCTGATCTTTATTAGTTTCATTCCATCTTCTTCGATAACTTCATTTTCTACTTCTTCTGTTTTATTCATAGTAAATTCGGTTCTCTTACCTTTTTTCTTCTTTTCTTTCTTCTCTTTAACAACTTTTTCTTTCTTTTCTTTTACCTTAGTTCCTTTCTTTTTTTTCTTCTTTTTATCTTTTGATCCCTCGGCATTTTCACCTTCAAAATGATCTGTAACCAGAGTTACCTGCTCATCTGTAAGACCGGAAAGGTGTGAACTCACCTCTAACCCTAATTCATGTAACGTATCTAAGAACTCTTTATTTGATTTATTATATTTTTTCGCTAATTCATGTACTCTTATTTTCATATATACCTCCTAGTATCTATTCGGTCATACCACGAGCTACCTTCTTACTTTTTATACCTATCAGATTTACCTCAGGTTTATCAAAGATGGCACCTAACTGCACCTTTGATCCGTAATGAATGTATTTTATATTATTCTCTCGTGCTAATCTCATAATTCTTTTATCATTTTTTTCACTGATATCTTCAGCAATTATTAAAAAATGTATTCTTTTTATATCTTCTGTAACCATGTTGATCCCAAAACTTAAAAATTCAGAACGTTTCATAGTTTCCAACAAACTCAAGTAATCTTTTTGAGCTTTTTTTACTGTTATTGCCATTTTATACAGGTCTTCATTGGACAGGTTTATTTTTTTATTTTTAGATAGTCTCTTTATGCACTCATGGGTTTTACATACATATGTACCCCTTGCCTGCATTGTTTGATTTTCATCAAACATATACTGACCGTCTATCTCTACAATTCTGAAAAGTTCAGATTTATCTTTTTTTTCCCTGCATACAAGACAAGTTCTAGTAGGAGTACTATTCATTTTCTCCCTCAACTGTTTCTTCTAAAGAAAGCTCCTCAGACAATTTTGCTTCCTCTTTAGCTGCCATTACATCTTCAAGGGTTTTAATGTCTACTCTCATCCCTGTCAATTTAGCTGCTAATCTTGCATTTTGACCTGCTTTACCGATTGCAAGAGACAACTGACTTTTTTCTACTATTACTCTAGCTGTTTCATCGTCGTCTAATATTTCTACAGATTCTACCTTAGCCGGGCTAAGAGCCGCCTTAACAAATTCTTTTTTATCCGCTTTCCACTCGATGATATCTATTTTTTCACCATTAAGCTCATTTACTATATTCTTTATTCTAAGACCTCTTTGACCGATACAAGCTCCTACAGTATCTATATCTGTATTATCAGAGTATACAGCTACTTTCGCTCTCGATCCGGCTTCCCTTACTACTGATTTCAACTCTATTATTCCCTCTTCAATTTCAGGAACTTCCAGTTCAAATAATTTTCTCAAGAAGTCGTCATGCTTTCTAGTGATTATTATCTTAGGATATTTATTTGTTTTTTCAACTTCAGATACATATACCTTAAGTCTGTCTCCAACTCTATATAGATCAGCAGGTGATTGCTCCTGTATAGCTAACACAGCTTCCTTCATATCAAATTCAATATGGATATTTCTTCTTTCATCTATCCTTCTAATGATACCATTTAACATCTCGTGCTCATTTTCTTTAAAGTTATCATATAGATGCTGTCTTTCTGCTTCCCTTACTTTTTGAATAACAATTTGCTTTCCATTTTGGATAGCATTTCTCTTGAACTCTTCACAGTTTTCTTCAATCTCTACTACATCACCGATCTTTGCTCTTTTCTTTCCTGGTATCAGTTGAGCTTCAGATAATTCTATCTCTAACTCGTCATCTTCAACATTTGTTACCACTGTCTTTGGAACAAAAATAATTATTTTTGCTTTCTTTTCGTCTATTCTTACTGATAAATTATCGTATTCACCATAATTTTTCTTATATGCTGCAAGGATAGCCTGCTCTATTGTCTCTATTAATTCTTCCTTACTAATTCCTTTTTCTTTTTCTAACTCATCTAAAGCTTCTAAGAAAATTTTAAAATCTTTTTTCGTCACTTTTGACCTCCTACTTATCTCTAATTGTCTTTAAATTCAAAAACTATATTGGCTTTTTTTATCTCCTCAAAAGGAATTTCTAAAGTTTTTTCCTCAGTATTCAAATAAACCACAGATTCCTCACATTTTTCTAATTTCCCAGTCCAGTTTCTCGAATCTTCAACTTTATGTTTTAATATAACTTTGATTTTTTCCCCAGCAAACCTTACAAAGTCCTTCTCTTTTTTTAACGGTCTCTCTAAACCTGGTGAAGACACCTCTAAGAAAAATTTATCCTCTATCATCTTATCTACATCTTCTGAGATACTATTGCTCACCTTAGCACATTCATCTAAGGTAATTTCACCACCAATTTTTTCAAGGTATATCCTTAAAAACCAATAAGCTCCATCCTGAATATATTCCATATCTACCAGTTCTAATTCTATGGGTTCTAATACTGGAACAAGTAATTTTTCTACTCTATCCAATAGTTTTTCATCCACTTTTTTTGCCATATTTTTCACCTCTCTTCTGTAAAAAATAGGGAGAGAACTTCTCAGCTCTCCCCCTCCTTTATTATTTATTTAATTCTTTCCTAGATTCTAACATAAATACCTTAAAATAGCAAGGTATCTTCTTTTTTCTAGGAGAAATTCGGCGGAACACAAACAAAATTCTTTATTTTTTTTCATTTTAATTTATTTTTTATTCTTTCTTTATTACTTTTTAATTCTTTTAATACTATGTACTTAAAAGGGACTTTTTCCATTTTTTTTGCACTATGTGAAAAAATGAATTAGTTTTTTAGTATTGACTTATCAAAAAAATGGTCTATACTTATACTAATAAAGTTGTATGTCTTTACCAAATCTATGGACGTATTCAAAATTTAGTATTGACATATCAAAAAAATAGTATATAATATAATGATAATTTTCATTAAAGTTTATTCTATTAAAAAAAAATTAAGGATGTGATATTTATGAGTAAGGAAGAAAACAGAGGCCAGTGGGGATCCCGTTCAGGATTTATCCTCGCCGCTATAGGTTCTGCCATCGGGTTAGGTAATATCTGGAGATTTCCATATGTAGCTGCAAGTAATGGTGGAGGAGCATTTTTAATCCCTTACCTGGTTGCACTATTTACAGCAGGTATACCATTATTGATCTTAGAATTTGCCATGGGACACAAGATCCGTTCCAGTGCTCCCGGAGTATTTGCAAAATTGAACAAAAAATATGAAGCTATCGGATGGTTTCAAACACTTATCGCATTTTTTATAACTACATATTATGTTGTTATTATAGCCTGGTCATTTAGTTATTTATTCTTCGCTTTCACAGGTGCATGGGGTACAGATCCAAAGGCATTCCTGTTTGGAGACTATTTAAAATTAGGAGATGCTCCTAGTACTCTTGGTAACCTAGGTGCAAGTTTAGGGGGACTAAATCTTAAAGTTGCAGTTCCACTGCTGTTAGTATGGGGAATCAACTATGGTGTTCTTAGAATGGGTGTAAAAAATGGATTGGAAAAAGCAAATAAGATCTTTATGCCCCTTTTAATTATTGCGTTATTAGTTATCGTAGTCAGAGGAGTTACCCTTCCTGGTGCTATGGCTGGATTAGATTATTTCTTTACCCCTGATTTTTCTAAATTAACCGACCCGAAAGTATGGTTGGCTGCATACGGGCAGATCTTTTTCTCCCTTAGTATTTGTTTTGCTATCATGTACGCTTACGCAAGTTACCTGCCTAAGAAATCAGATATTGTCAACAATGCCTTTATGACTGGGTTAGGAAACTGTAGTTTCAGTTTAATCTCCGGTATCGGGGTATTCTCTATCTTAGGATTTATGGCTCACACCCAGGGTGTCAGTGTAGCTGAAGTTTCAACTGCCGGTGTAGGATTGGCATTTATTGTATTCCCGGAAGCTATCAACCAATTACCGGGGATGAATGGGTTGATCGGCGGAGTTTTCTTTATTACACTTATCTTTGCAGGATTGTCGTCATCTATGTCTATCATGGAAGCGGTAGTAGCTGCTATCTCTGATAAATTTAAGTTAACCAGAGTACAGGCACTAAACAGATTCGCACTTACTTCTGGAATCTTATCACTATTGGTTGCAACTAATGGCGGATTATATGTACTGGATATCGTAGACTATGCTACCAATCAATATGGAATAGTTATTGCCGGTATCTTAGAATTAGTCATCTTAGGGTGGTTCTTCAACCTTGAAAGTGTTAGAACTTATGTCAACGAACTATCTGATTTCAGAGTTGGAAAATGGTGGATTTGGGCAATCAAAGGAACTTCTGTCCTTCTAGTTGTTATCTTGGCACTTAAGATAAAAGGTGAGATTGCTGCTCCATATGAAGGTTATTCTTGGACTGCACTGGGAGTTTATGGTTTAGGATCTATGATCATCATCACAGTTGGATCATTCATTATGGCAAAGAAAAAAGGATCTCAGGAATTTGAGGACAAAATATACACCGAACCTATGAAAAATGAGCTTGAGTTAGATTTAGACTAATAAAAACATTATTTAAATAATAATTAGGAGGTATTTATATGAGTACTGGAGCTATTATCGTTGCTGTTTGCAGCATGACCCTTCTTTGGGGCGGATTTGCTGTCTGCCTAAGAATAGCAATGAAAGATGAAAATAAATAAGACTAAATAAGAATAAACTGTAACCTGTAAATTAGACCCTAGTGTCAAAGTTTACAGGTTTTTTCTATACTTGAAATAAAGATTAATAGAGTTTAGAATTTTAAAAAAATTATTTACTAAACTATCTCGCATTTTTTTCTCTCCTCAAAAGGAATTTCTTAACCTGCACTGTATAACTAAGTGTAAGAAAAAAAATCCATAGAAAAATCCTTGGATTAAAAAAATTAAGGATGTGATATTTATGAGTAAGGAAGAAAACAGAGGTGAATGGGGATCCCGTACAGGATTTATCCTGGCAGCCATAGGTTCTGCCATAGGATTAGGTAATATCTGGAGATTTCCATATGTAGCTGCAAGTAATGGTGGAGGAGCGTTTTTAATCCCTTATCTAATTGCACTTTTTACAGCAGGTATTCCATTACTGGTCTTAGAATTTGCCATGGGACACAAGATCCGTTCCAGTGCTCCTGGAGTATTTGCAAAATTGAATAGAAAATTTGAAGTTATCGGATGGTTTCAAACACTTATTTCATTTTTTATAGCCACATACTATGTTATTATTATCGCCTGGTCATTTAGTTACCTCTTCTTCTCCTTTACAGGAGCATGGGGTACAGATCCAAAGGCATTTTTATTCGGAGAGTATTTGAAATTAGGAGATGCCCCTAGTACTCTTGGTAACTTAGGTGCAAGTTTAGGGGGACTGAATCTTAAAGTTGCAGCTCCACTACTGTTAGTATGGGGAATCAACTATACTGTTCTTAGATTAGGTGTAAAAAATGGATTGGAAAAAGCAAATGAGGTCTTTATGCCTCTTTTAATCGTCGCATTATTAGTCATTGTAATCAGAGGAGTTACCCTTCCTGGTGCTATGGCTGGTCTGGATTATTTCTTCACTCCTGATTTTTCTAAATTAACCGATCCGAAAGTATGGTTGGCTGCATACGGACAGATCTTTTTCTCCCTTAGTATTTGTTTTGCTATCATGTTTGCCTATGCAAGTTACCTCCCTAAGAAATCAGATATTGTCAACAATGCTTTTATGACCGGGTTAGGGAACTGCAGTTTCAGTCTGATCTCCGGTATCGGGGTATTCTCTATCTTAGGATTTATGGCTCACACCCAGGGTGTCAGTGTAGCCGAAGTTTCCACTGCCGGTGTAGGGTTAGCATTTATCGTATTCCCGGAAGCTATCAACCAATTACCGGGGATGAATGGATTAATTGGGGGAATTTTCTTTTCTACACTTATTTTTGCCGGATTATCGTCATCTATGTCTATTATGGAAGCGGTTGTAGCAGCCATCTCGGATAAATTTAATCTGACCAGGGTTCAGGCTTTAAACAGGTTCACACTCACTTCCGGGCTTTTATCATTATTGTTTGCAACTAACGGTGGTTTATATGTGTTGGATATAGTAGACTACGCTACCAATCAATATGGAATAGTTATTGCCGGTATATTAGAGTTAATCATCTTAGGCTGGTTCTTCCACCTTGAGAGTGTTAAAACTTACGTCAACGAAATATCCGATTTCAGAGTTGGAAAATGGTGGATTTGGGCAATCAAAGGGACTTCATTTATTCTAATTATTATCTTGATACTTAAGATTAAAGGTGAAATCATCAGCCCATATGAAGGTTATTCTTGGATTGCACTGGGAGTTTACGGTTTAGGTGTTATGACCGCCATTATAGTCGGGTCATTTATCATGACAAAGAAAAAAGGTTCTAAGGAATTCGAAAATAATATATATCACGATCCTCTCGGTAACCACCTTGAACATGAAGATTAATAAAATAATTAGGAGGGGTTTATATGAGAACTAGTGCTATCATTGTTGCTGTCTGCAGCATGATCCTGCTTTGGGGCGGGTTCGCTGTTTGCCTGAGAATAGCAATGAAAGATGAAAATAAAGAAAAGTAAGTAAAAAATAATCAAAATAAATTAAAACCTGTAAATCAGACCCTAGTGTCCAACTTTACAGGTTTTTTGATTTTTTCCTCAACAAACTTCACTTTCTTTCATCACAATTAGTTTTTAAGTATAGATCATTTTTTTAGTATCCACTTAATAAAAAAATGTTCTTCCTATAAAAACTAATATATATTAATACCAATAAAATTATATGTTTCTACCAATTTTATGGTCGTATCTAAAAAATAGTATTGACTTATTAAAAAAATAGTATATAATATAACGATAATTTAGTAAAAATTTACTTTACTATTAAAAAAATTAAGGATGTGATGTTTATGAGTAAGGAAGAAAGTAGAGGCCAATGGGGTTCTCGTTCAGGGTTTGTTCTTGCCGCTATAGGTTCGGCAATTGGATTAGGAAATATTTGGAGATTTCCATATGTGGCTGCAAGTAATGGTGGAGGAGCGTTTTTAATCCCTTACCTAGTTGCACTATTTACAGCAGGTATCCCGATATTAATTTTAGAATTTGCCATGGGACATAAGATCCGTTCCAGTGTTCCTGGAGTTTTTGCAAAGTTAAACAGAAAATATGAAGCTCTAGGATGGTTTCAAACATTTATTTCATTCTTTATAGCTACATATTATGTGGTTATTATCGGCTGGTCATTCAGTTACCTTTTCTTCGCTTTTACAGGTGCATGGGGTACAGATACAAAGGCATTTTTATTCGGTGACTATTTACAATTAACCGATTCTCCTATGAATCTAGGTGGATTAAACCTTAAAGTCGCAGCGCCATTAATATTAGTATGGGGGATCAATTATACTATTATCAGATTAGGTGTAAAAAATGGATTGGAAAAAGCAAACAAGGTCTTTATGCCGCTTTTAGTTGTTGCATTATTAGTTATCGTTGTTAGAGGAGTTACCCTTCCTGGTGCTATGGCTGGTCTGGATTATTTCTTTACCCCTGATTTTTCTAAATTAACCGACCCGAAAGTATGGTTGGCTGCATACGGACAGATCTTTTACTCACTTAGTATTTGTTTTTCTATAATTATTGCTTATGCAAGTTACCTGCCTAGAAAATCGGATATTATTAACAATGCCTTCATGACTGGTTTAGGAAACTGTAGTTTCAGTCTGATCTCCGGTATCGGGGTAT
Source organism: Psychrilyobacter piezotolerans (assembly GCF_003391055.1). Classification (NCBI taxonomy): domain Bacteria; kingdom Fusobacteriati; phylum Fusobacteriota; class Fusobacteriia; order Fusobacteriales; family Fusobacteriaceae; genus Psychrilyobacter; species Psychrilyobacter piezotolerans. The sequence goes on along the minus strand of NZ_QUAJ01000020.1, from coordinate 3,192 downwards.
TCTCTATCTTAGGGTTTATGGCTCATACCCAGGGTGTCAGTGTAGCTGAAGTTTCCACTGCCGGTGTAGGATTAGCATTTATCGTATTCCCGGAAGCCATCAATCAGTTACCAGGAATGAATGGATTAATTGGCGGAGTATTCTTTTCTACGCTTATCTTTGCAGGGTTATCGTCATCTATGTCTATCATGGAAGCAGTAGTAGCCGCTATCTCTGATAAATTTAAATTAACCAGAGTACAAGCTTTAAATAGATTTACACTTGCTTCCGGTACCTTATCACTATTAGTTGCCACTAATGGCGGATTATATGTATTGGATATCGTAGACTATGCTACCAACCAATATGGAATAGTTATTGCAGGTATCTTAGAATTAGTTATCTTAGGCTGGGTCTTCAATCTTGAGAGCGTTAGAATTTATGTCAACGAATTATCTGATTTCACAGTTGGAAAATGGTGGGTTTGGGCAATTAAAGGAACTTCATTTATTTTAGTTATTATGTTACTACTTAAGATAAAAGGTGAGATTACCAGCCCGTATGGAGGTTATTCTTTAACTGCATTGGGAGTTTATGGTCTGGGAGTTATGATGATTATGACAGTTGGAGCGTTTATTCTGACAAAGAAAAAAGGTTCTCAAGAATTTGAAGACAAAATATATGATGAACCTATGAGCAACGAACTTGAGTTAGAATTAGAATAACAAAATATCATCGAACAATAATTAGGAGGTATTTATATGAGTACTAGTGCTATCATTGTTGCTGTTTGCAGCATGATCCTGCTTTGGGGTGGGTTCGCTGTCTGCCTGAAAATAGCAATGAAAGATGAAAATAAATAAGTAAAACTTAAAAAGGAAATCCAGATGGATTTCCTTTTTTTTTATGACTCATCAACTATCTTTGTGGGATTTAATTTGTAGTTTTCTCCCAAAAATCATTCCAATTATCCCACCAGCACAATCTATAAGCACATCTGAAAACTGTCCACCTCTTCCCGGGATAAAGGTCTGGTGTAGTTCATCGATACAAGCAAATATAAATATTCCTAAAAATACCAGAAGAAGAGTTTTTCTATCTACTATAGAAAAAGATAATACCACACTAAACCCAAGGAACATATATATACCAAGATGAGCTAATTTTCTAAAGTCTATTCCCATAGATTGAAAGTTTATTCCTATTAAATCACGAACGAATTGAGACTGCTTTAAAGAGATATCTATTGGCTGACTGGAAAAGTAGATTATGCTAATCATTATTAATATTGATAATAATTTAAAAAAAATCTTCATTTTTTTTGCTCCTTTACAGATTAGGAAAGGCCGATTCCACTATCTCTAAAATTATTTTAATTTTTTTATCTGTTCTTTAATTTTTCCAAAATCCGCCCATTCAATCTATTAATTCTGAACTAATTACACAAAGTATCATTAACTAAATAAAAATAAATATTGGATATTTAGGTACAAAAACAATATTTAATACTTCTAATATCAACTCATTTTTTTAATTAAATTTAATTTATAAAATATAGTTGCTATTTTTTATAGCTACTTAAATAGTAACTAACTAATCTCATAGCAAAACTCTGAGTAAACGGTAATACATAAAACAACATCGAATACACTCCTATATCTTTTGTATCCCCTTGTGAAAAGTCTATAACTCCATTTCTTTGGGTTGCTTTCATCAGGTAATCTATTGCTTTTTCTGAAGCTTCCTCACATTCTTTTGATATCCCTTCTATTTTTGAGCCATTTATTAAAAACCATCCAAGTACTGCTGTAGTTGAAGTGTCAAATGATGTTTCTCTTCTGTTATACTCCAGATCCAACCTCCATTTTTTTGCTGGAATCCAAGCGTAAATTTTGCAAATTTATAACACTCTCTGTTAAGTTTTCTTTATATTCATGATCTTCTGGCAGTCCATTCCAAGCATCAATTAAGTCTATAGTAACCCCCCTAAACAAATTCTTATGGTTCTATTCGCTTCGTCCGTCGACTGCTGCTATCCACCTATCTCCTGATTTATGCAAATCAACGTGATGCATTCCTGCAGCATTCCATCCTTTACCTTTCTTTGTTACTATGGGTGTCTTTGAGGCTATTTTTTCTTTATATGAATTTTCAGTTAGTTCAGTTATTTCAAAAGCAAAAACTTGAGTGCCGTAGCTGGGATTAGCATCCTGTGCTAGTCTGTAAAGTTGTTCGTTATAGGTGAAAACCCTACCGGCAGGTCTTGCGATATTTTTATTAAACTTGATTATAGGATTCTGAGGATGGGGTTTCCAACCTTTTAACAGTTCTTCTGAATAATAGAGATTTAAGACATCGTTACCTGAAGACGCAAACAGCCACCACTTGTCCTCATGTTGAAATATTGAAGGATCTACATAATTATGTCCAGATAGCAGGTTTCCGATATATTCCCATTTATCGGGAAAAGATACTGCCCTATACAGTCTTACTGACAGATCCGCACCACTTTCTGGAATAAGATAATCGTCATTATCCCAATGAAAAATATATGGATACGATTGGTGAAATGGTTCAGTTATTATAATTTTTTTAAACTCCCACTGAAGGCCATCGCTACTTTCCGCATAACCTATATCTCCCTGATTAGTCGCCTTATTCAATACTTCAAAAAACATAGTATATTTTTTATTTTTGACTACTATAAAGGGATCTGCAACAAAACTAGCATCGAGAGAAGTAATATTTTTACCCGTTAAAACTGGATTGTTGATATTTTCACTATCATTTAAGTTAAAGGGACTCGAACCTTCATAAATTCCAATGGACCAAGGTCCATATGGAGTTATCTTTTCAATTAAATAATCATTTATTGATTTTATGTATTTATAGGGGAAAACTTTATTTTTGTAAATTAAAATTCCATAAATAAGACCTGATACTAAAATTATTATAAGGATAATAGCATAATATATATATATTCTCATAACTTCCTCCCTATTTGTAAATAGTTTTTTTAATTAATTTTCCTTGATAACTCAATGTATCTATTAAGTTTTTAACTTTGTTAATTTGACAAATAATTACTTATTTATGGATATTTCATAGTATTTAATACTGAAAACAAGAATTTTTGTATAGCAAACAAACGTCCTCACTATTTTTTTTGAAGGCCTTATTCCCTCAATATTCTTATGGCAACTACCCTCCCAT
>NZ_QUAJ01000019.1 GCF_003391055.1 Psychrilyobacter piezotolerans | reverse complement strand
CAAAAGAAGAGGTAAATATAGCAGTACAAAAAATAAATAATAGACCAAGGAAATGTTTAGGATGGAAAACTCCCCATGAAGAATTCTGGGGAGAACCAGGTGTTGCATTTAATTTGACAATCTAGGTGATTAAATTTAGGAGGATCAAATGAAAAAAGGAAAAACAAAAGCTGTTAAAATAAAAGGGAAAGTCAAAAATAAGGGTAAAAGAAAAGGCAGGGCAATAATAAAATCAAATGTTAAAAGAAAGATCACAGTGAAAAAGGTAGAGGAAGAAGTAGAAGCAAGATAATATCTTGCTTCTTTTTATATATATCTGTTTTAGGCAGTATATCGTATATTTTATACCAATCTGCCGTGCTTTTCATAGCTGGAAATTGTTTCAACCTTATTATTCTCTCCCAAAAGAACTACCTTGGGTTTATGTTCCCCTGCCTCTGATTCGTCCATATAGCAATAGGCCATTATAATTACCCTGTCCCCTGTCTGCACCATTCTGGCTGCAGCTCCGTTGAGGCAGACAATTCCTCTCTCTCTCCCTGCAATTACATATGTTTCAAATCTAGCCCCATTGTCTATATCAACTATATGCACCAGTTCATATTCCCTTATTCCTGCTGCTTCCATAAGTTCTACATCCAAAGTTATGCTTCCTACATAATGGAGTTCTGCCTGTGTTACTGTGGCCCTGTGTATCTTTCCTTTAAGCATCTGTAGTTTCATCTTTTCCCCCTAAAATTATATTGTCTATCAGTCTGGACTTTCCTATAAATACTGCAGTGGCAGCCACTGCCTTATCCTCTATTTTTGTTATCTTTTGAAGGGTATCGGGATGGACTATCTCAAAATAATCCACCACAGCTCCCCCTACCCCTTCTATCCTTTCTATAGCCCATCTTCGGATCTTTTCTACCTCAACTTCTCCTTGAATAACTCTGTCTTTTACAGCTTTCAATGTCTGATTTATTATAAGGGCTTTTCTTTTTTCATCTTCAGATAATCTTGCATTTCTGGAGCTCATAGCCAGCCCGCTTTCTTCCCTTACAGTTGTACATCCTATAATTTCAAGGGGAATATTCAAGTCAGCCACCATTCTTTTTACAACCATCAGCTGCTGATAATCTTTTTTCCCGAAATAAACCCTGTGAGGAGCCAGGATAAGAAAAAACTTTGTAAGAACTGTGCAGACTCCTCTAAAGTGCCCGGGTCTTGTAGCCCCGCAAAGTTCATTATCTAAATTTTCTACCTCTACAAGGGAATTAAATCCCCTGGGGTAGATCTCCTGAACCGTGGGACTGAATATAAGATCTCCTCCCGATCCTGTCACAAGATCCATATCCCCGGAAAGATCGGAGGGATAGGAATCTAAGTCATTACAGTTATCAAACTGCATGGGATTTACAAAAACACTGACAACTACCCTGTCATTTTCCCTGGCCGCCCTTTCAATGAGACTTCCATGACCCCTGTGAAGATATCCCATGGTAGGGACAAAACCTATACTTTCCCCTGCATCTTTCCATTCTTTGATTTTTTTTTGAACCTCTCCAATTTCCCTTATAATTTCCACAGCACTCCTCCTAATAAAGTTTTTCTAAGACCTCATCCTTCATGGTAAAGGTATGTTCCGCAGCAGGAAATTCACCATCCCTTACCTGGTCTGTATATTTTTTTATTCCCTCTTTTATCACCAGTCCTGCATCTGCAAAAGTTTTAACAAATTTTGGTTTAAAATCCTCATCCATATTGAGCATATCCTGATATACCAAGATCTGTCCGTCACATCCTCCCCCTGAACCGATTCCTATGGTAGGAATAGATATACTTTTACTCACAAGATCAGCTAGTTTTTCAGGGATACATTCAAGGACTATTGCAAATACCCCTGCCTCCTCTAAAAGTTTGGCATCTTCTATTATTTTTTTTGCGGCCTCCTCGCTCTTTCCCTGTACCTTGAATCCTCCCATGATATTCAGGGATTGCGGTGTCAGTCCCAGGTGGCCCATTACTGGTATTTGAGCCTTTATAAGACCCTTTACCTTATCTAAAATTTCCCTGCCCCCTTCCACTTTAACAGCATGGGCTTGTGTTTGTTTTATTATCCTTCCTGCATTATCCACTGCTTCTGCCAGGGTGTTGTGGTAGGACATAAATGGCATATCTACTACCACCAGGGTGTTTTTCACTCCTCTGACCACTGCTCTGCCATGATGGATCATGTCTTCTACTGTCACTGCCAGAGTGGAATCATATCCTAGAGTCACCATTCCCAGAGAATCCCCTACCAGTATTCCGTTGATCTCCGTTCCGTCTATAATTTTTGCCATGGTATAATCGTATGCTGTGAGCATGGAAAGTTTCTGCCCCTTTTTTTTAGAATTAATAAATGTTACTACTGTATTTTTCATCTTTTCTCCTCCAATATGCCTTCTATTTCTTTATTTCCCCCAACAATTTTCAGGAGTTCCCTGGAACCTGCCAGATAGAGATCCCGTTCCCATCTTTCCTGAGAGTTTAAATGCCCCTTCAATGTATTTAGATCACCCCTTTGGAGGGGGCCTGTAACTGAATCTTTTATCCCTTTTTTTCCTATATTTTCAACAGTTTTTTCAACCAGGGGGAGGAGGATGTTTTTTGCCTCTTCTTCTGAAAATCCACACCTTTGAAGGTTATCTATTCCCCTGTGAATCATTGGGATTATCAGGTTGGATGCGTAGACCCCTGCAAGGTGATACCTCATTTTAAATTTTTTCTCCACACTAAAATATTTATTTCCCAATCTCTCGATTAATTTTTTTGCCTGGGGGGAGTCTCCCTCTAAAACCAGAGACATCTCCTCCATCCTGTTCATTGCCGTATCTGTATCAGAAAAAGTCATCATTGGATGGAGGGAAGCGGCCTCTGCTCCCAGTTCCTCTGCACCGGAAAATATCTCCGAGGAGACTGCGCCACTGGTATGGATTACACAGCGGCCCCCTATATTTTCCTTGGACAGCTTATCCCAGACATGGATGATCTCATCGTCGGGAACGGCAATTAAAATTATATCTGATTGCGCCGCTATCTCTGTATAACTCTCAAAAGATCTCCACCCCAGCCTGGACAGATCCTTACCTTCCCTCTTTAAATATCCTGAGATAGAAAAATTCCGATATCTTAAATATCTTCCCAGAGATATCCCTACCCTCCCTGCTCCTACAATACCAATTTTCATCCTGCCTCCATTATATAACTAGTTAGTATTATTATCTGCTGGAATATTACTACTTATAAATAAAGGTGTCAAATTAAATAATTTTAATTTTAGTATAGTTTTGCCGTATAAAATGTTTTGTTCCTTTTGTTTGTTAAGTTAGTTGAAGATGTGTGTTTGTTTTATCTCTAAGAATTTTAGTTTCCTCTATGGGAAATTTAAGACTAGTTAGTAATAAAAAATTATTGATATTTTTTTCACTCAACTATTGCATTTTACTTAAAATTGTACTAATATAATATAGATATTCCACATATGATGTCTTTTGATTCATATATTTTCATTTTAAAAAATAATTTATAGGATTTTTTTATTTTGCATAATATATAAGTTGAAAATCGGTTGAAGGTATAGGGAGAAGATAAGAAATTATCGCCGAAGAAGTAAAACTTTCAGGTGCTTTTATTTGATAAAAGTGGGACCTATACTGGACGAACCTCTGGAGAGATCCAAATAATGGACACCGAAGGAGCAAACCCTCAATGGGCGAAACTCTCAGGTATAAGGGACAGAGGAGTTTAATTATATATATCTATAAAATTATGTATGTTTATATGCATATATATATAATTAAATTCCCTATATAATAAAAGGGAGGCACTAAAATGGATACACTTAATTTTTTTCAAGCAATAAATAACTTTGTATGGGGACCACCGCTATTAATATTACTGATAGGAACAGGTTTTTATCTAACAGTTCGACTGGGATTGCTACAAATTTTGAAACTTCCACTGGCACTGAAATATCTATTTGTAAAGGATAAGGATGATACAGGGGAGGGAGATGTAAGTAGTTTTGCTGCCCTTTGTACGGCACTGGCAGCGACTATAGGTACTGGAAATATTGTAGGAGTAGCAACAGCTATTAGATTAGGAGGACCGGGAGCATTATTTTGGATGTGGCTGGCTGCATTCTTTGGGATGGCAACAAAATATTCAGAGGGGCTTTTAGCCATAAAATATAGGATAAAAGATGAAAATGGACAACAAGCTGGAGGGCCCATGTACTATCTGGAAGGGGGGCTTAAAAATAAAAAGCTTGGTAAGATATTGGCTAAATCTTTTGCTGTATTTGGAATAGGAGTTGCATTCTTCGGGATAGGAACTTTCGCTCAGGTAAATGCCATTGTTACAGGAGTAAGTGGTGGATTTGGAGTTCCAAAATTGATAGTTGCTCTATTTTTAACACTTAGTGTGGCTGCCGTAACTATAGGCGGGATAAAGAGTATATCTCGAGTTTCAGAGATAGTAGTTCCATTTATGGCTCTATTCTATGTCTTTGGAGCGACAATCATACTCTTATTGGATCCAAGTGCCACTGCTGCTGCTTTTAATTTGGTTATCAGCAGTGCATTCAGCGGTCATGCTGCTGTAGGTGGATTTGCCGGTGCTGGAGTTGCTTTAGCACTAAAAGCAGGAGTAGCTAGGGGAGTTTTCTCCAATGAATCTGGTTTAGGATCTGCTCCCATTGCAGCTGCAGCTGCTAGAACAAATTCTTGTGTAAGACAAGGGCTTATCTCTATGACAGGTACCTTCTTTGACACGATTGTGGTTTGTACTATGACAGGTCTTGTGCTTGTTTCTTCTGGATTATGGAATAACGCAGATCTTGCTGGAGCAGAAGTTACCAATGCTGCTTTTAGTAACCTCCTAACATTTGGAGGTATCGGTGGTTTTATTGTTAATATTGGTATTATTTTCTTTGCATTCACTACGATCCTTGGTTGGAACTACTATGGTGAAAGATGTACTGTATATCTTTGTGGTGTAAAGGGGATAAAATATTTTAAAGCAGTCTTTATATTCTTGATTGCCATAGGACCATTCATAAGGCTGCAGCTCATTTGGGTTATAGCTGATATAGTTAATGGGCTTATGGCTATTCCAAACTTAATTGGATTAATTGCTCTCAGCGGAGTAGTTATAAAAGAAACTAAAGATTATTTTGAAGGTTTAAAGAAAAAAGAAAAAAAGGCAAAAACAGTTTAGTGATAAAATAAGTGGAATATCAAAATTAAGGCTTCCAAATTTTGGAAGCCTTTTTAAACTTTAAAAATTCCATTCTTCTCGCAGGATACCGTAGCTTACAGAATCGTAATATTTATTGTCAACAATACGAGCTTTTCTATAGGTTGCTTCTTTTTTCATTCCTAATTTTTCCGATAAATTCATCATCCTTTTATTTCCTGACCAAGTAGTGAGACCAAGCCTTATAATTTCAGGATTGTCATTAAATAATTCAGATATCCACATCTTTAAAGCATCATAACCTATCCCCTTTCCCCAATAATTTTCATTGAAAATTACAATACCTGCCTCCATCCACAGTGTCTCCTTGGATTTCCAGTAAGAGCTTACCGATCCTATTAGTTCATTATTACTGCTGTCTACAATCATCTTTCCGGATTTTACGTCCTTTTCTCCCTTTAAAAATTTACTTCTATAATTCTCAACCTCTTCTTTCAGCTCTTCTATAGTAGGTTTACCAAAGTATGGGCCATTATATTTATAAAATTCTCTTTCTGGATTATTTAAATATAGATAAGTCTCCAAATCATTTATTTCCAGGTTTCTAAGTTTAATATTTGCCTTCATCTAATGTTTCCTCCTCTATCATATTTTTTAAGCTGCTGAATTATTCTGTACAGTAAAAACGTTAAATTATCTTAAAAGATCTTTTAAATGGTCAATGCGATTGAGAATATCACGGTCTATTACATTTGACTGGGACTCGCAATATTTCTGAATCTTGTTAATTGATCTCATTTTCTCGTGAACATCTCTGGAACTATTGATAGAATCTAAGTATTCAAATAATTCTCCATGATCTGAGTATAACGGCAATAACAATTTTTCAAGTTTATTTAATTCATCGTGGAATTTATCTAGACTTTTGCTCATTGGTGCCCTCCTGAATGTAGAGAATAACCCAGCTTCTTACAAGTATACTCTATTTAAGTTCTAAATTATATAGTTCACAAATTCCTAAAATTAATAATTTTTTTTACATTTGCCGGTATAAGCTCATCAGTTATGAAATGTTTGTTCTAATTAAAATTATGATTTTTTATATTTTGCTGCCCTTACTCAAATGAGATTTTTGAATTTAACACTTTGCATATTCACCTAGTAATTAAGACTTGTGTAGTGAAAAACAAACTTTTTATGAATTGCATACTAACTAAAAAAAATAAAAAATAAAAAAAGACTGTATCTTATAAGTAAGAAGGTTTTGTGCCCATGAAATGACAGCGGGTAACTATATCTACCATAACGGAACTACTTCAAAATAAGGAGGTAGGAAGATGAAGAAATTAAAAAATGGATTTTCGCTGATCGAGATGGTGGTGGTAACAGCAATGCTGATTACATTAGCAACGACATTGGCAGGAAAATTAAATGAAAGTTTGGCCAAGTCCAAGGATGCCAAGGCAGTAGCAGTATTAGGAGCAGCTAGAACGGCTGGAAATGTAGCTGTTACAGATAGGATGGTTAAAAATGAAGGGGGACCTCTGACTATTACCTTTGAAGACATAACTTCCAGGCTGGATACTAGAACGAATGAGCTCATCCAGGACACTACCGGTAAAATCCCGGTGGGAGGGATAGAAAACGATGGAATATTTAAATACGGGGGAACTGTTGTACTAAACGACGGAACTCAAAATTTAACTACAGGTGCTACCTCCATAACGGTAACAGATGATTTTCACCTGATTTTAACCACAGGACTAACAGGAACAAAAGAAGACAAAAGTACCGCGGGTAAGTTATGGGTTTTATATTAAAGTTAAAAGGGTTTGAGATTTTCTCAAATCCCTTTTTTGTTACCCCCCAATGAGTTATAACACCTTTAATTTTTTTTAATTAACCAGCATTTCATCTTTATGATTTCCTTTACGTTTAATTTGTCCATTTTCATAATATATAATCCATTCCCCATGTTCTAATCCATTTTTATAATTTGCTTTATATCCGATTTGTCCGTTTTCGTAATATATAATCCATTCCCCATTTAGTTTCCCGTCTTTATAAATTCCTTTTACTTTTATTTGTCCATTTTCGTAGTAGCCAATAACTTCTCCGTTTTGTTCCCCATCTTTATAATTTTCCTTAGCTTTGATTCTCCCGTTTTCGTAATAGATAATCTGTTCTCCATTTGGTTCCCCACCTTTATAAATTCCTTTAGCTTTGATTCCCCCATTTTCGTAATAGTCAGTAATTTCCCCATTTAGTTTTCCATCTTTATAATTTTCTTTAGCTTTCATTTCTCCATTCTCGTAATAGGGAATCCATTCTCCATTTGGTTCCCCATCTTTATAATTTCCTTTAACTTTGACTTCCCCATTTTCGTAAAAGTCAATAACTCCCCCATTTAGTTTTCCACCTTTATAATTTTCTTTAGTTTTGATTTCTCCATTTTCGTAATAGACGATAACTTCTCCTGTATATGGAGATTGCTGACTCTCTTCATACATCCTCCCATTTCTATACTGTAATTGCCTTGCATCGATGGATTTTCCATAACTTATTAAACTAAAGCTAATCAGTAAGATTAATAATATTTTTTTCATTACTCTTCCTCCTTTTTTTTAGAATTTTGATATCACATATAAAATACTCTATTTCTTTTTTTTTCATTTATTAATATTTTTTTATTATTATTGCTGCATCAGAACCATTAATTTGTAAATAAGAGGAAAACAATTAAAAAGAAAGTATAATATCGAATGAAAAAAAATAAATAGGAGGTATGTCTCTATGAAGAAAAAAAATTTAATATATACATTGATTTTATTTGGTGTTTTAATAGTTTTAACAGTTTATCGTCCCCAAAATACAGTTAAAAGCAGAAAAGAAATATTGAGGGAACAAAAACAGGAAGAATTGAAAGAAAAACTAGATACAGGCAGGAAAAAATTAGAAGAAACTATACAGAGGAATCAAAAACTCCTGGAAGAGAATGAAATAAAAAGAGGGGAAATCAGAAAAAAATTGGAGAACATAAAGGATGAAATTTTATCCGAATCCGATGAAAAAATCAGAAGGGAGAAATTAGATGTTTTTTTAACTGAGATAGATGAATATAAATATTTTCCAGAAGACAGCGTAATCATCCTGGAGGCATTGAAAGAAAGTCTATCTATTGATGATATAAAAAAGATAAACATGAGGTTGTATAAATCATATAAAAGTATGAATCAATTTGATAAGGCTGATAAAATAATGGCCGAATTAAAAGGGGGTAAAAATGCTTAAGAACTATAAAATCTTTATTTTATTTATATTATTGAGTGTCTCGGTGTTTTCGAGTGAACAATATATCTATTCTCAAGTAACGAGAGAAAATTTAGGAACAGCAGACGGCTCGAATTCATCATATGACTATTATTATAATGAGAATCATAGTGATCAAATAGTAAATGGAATTAGATCTTTGGAAACGGGAGATGCAACCTTAGAAGATGTTTTGATATCTAATAATTCTTATGAACCGTTAAATTTTGAAAAAATAAGTGAAAATAAATTTGGTTATTCTGGTACTAATAGACCGATGATTGAATTGGAACTTTCTAAAAACCAATCTGATACTTTTTATGGTACCCTTCAATATGATTCTAATACAATAAGCCAAGCTTATTGTATCCCTGCTCCTACGACTGATTTTAAAGAAGTAAGCAGTGAGAACAATGAATTTACTTATATTGAAAACAGTAATAATGATAATCAATATGAGAGTCAAAAGGTAGTTTTCAGACTTTATACTGGGACTAAAACAGAAGGGCTCAGACCTGTAAAAAAAGTTGAAGATAATAGTGTAGATGATATTTATAACAGTAACAATTATGTGGATTTTATATTTATAAAAGTAAAACCTCATGAGGAGGCAACTGCAACTGTACAAATAATAGAAAAAAGCGGAATTATAGGTAAATTTATAAATGGCAAATTTGAAATCATAGGGTTAGAAAACAATGAATCTTATAAAATAGATCTTTATACTTTGAGATATGGGTTAACTGGAAATCCAGATTCTAAAAACTATGTTATAGCTACTTATGAGAGTACTCTAGGATTTTTAGGGAAAAATCCTCTTGTTGAAGAAGAACCTGGAGACCAATATATATATTCCCAAATAATAAAAGACAATTTAATGAACTCAGACCAATATATAACCAGTGGACTGGCTGTAGAAGAGTTATCGGCTGTATCATCGGGAGGTGTAAGTTTAAAGGGGTTTTTGAGCTCAGACCCTGTTAACCATTTTGAAACAACCTTTACTCCAGGTGAACCTGAAAAATACAGCTACAGCGGTGAACCGAAATCAATGGTTAAATTTAAACTCACTCCAAATACGGGACTACCAAAGGAGGGCGGATTTAATTTAACTATTATACAAGATGGCAGTACTTATATAGAAAAAATAGATGAAAATTATACGGTTCCTGCTCCTGCGACTAATTTTAGGGAGGCAGATCTGGAGCCATCTAAGAATACCTTTATCTATGATGAAACAGAAGAAAATAAGTTGGCGCATCTGATGGCCTACAAATCCCAGGAGGTAGTGTTCAGGCTGTATAATGGGACTACTACTCCACAGGGAGACCTCAGACCTATAAAAAAAATAGATGCGGGAGACAATTTATCCGGATTTTTAAGCGGAACCCTCAATTACATAGACTTTGTTTTTGAAATCAGCGAAAGCCAGCAGGAAATTTCAAAGGACGGGCTAACTGGAAAATTTACAGACGGCAGGTTTGAGCTTATGGGATTGAAAAACTTGGAACCCTATAAACTGGATTTTTATACCCTTAGGTATAAAAACAATAAGGATATAGGAAACTACGTGGTTGCAACCTATGAAGATTCATTAAGTTTTACAGGGAAAAATGGACCTATAGCAGGGGAAAAGGTTTGGCTGGAAGATATAGATATATCTAATTATAAAAATATAGAATTAAATATAATTACATTAACTGATGCAGATCTACCAGTACCAGCAGTGGTAAAACTTTTAAATGTCAAAGAAACAAGGGTAAATAATGACAGTGTTGCAGAGGATAATCTTTATGCTAATATAACTTTAACTCAAAATACTGTTGGAAGTATAAATATAGGTGGAATAAACTATGTGGCAGCAGGAAACAAAATAACGATAGACGGGGTAGAAAAATACGTATACAGATGGACTGGCGAGTACAACACCCTATTCACAGATGAAGAGGCAAAGGAGAGAACTATATCATTTGATATTGATATAGACGACAGTGTTGCTGCAAGTGATATAACGGGAAAATACATAGAACCTGTTCCTGCAATTAAAGATGAAAGATATCCCCACCAGAGGGTATTGTTTGAATTCAACCCTTTAAAGGATTTTGAAATTCAAGATTATGAAATAGAGGATAGAATCCTTACCCCGGAAAGGACGGGATACAGGCAGATGAAGACCATAAACTATGGAGATGGTTTAAATAATTTTATACTTGAAAACAGCGGTCATACAGAAATAAATGAATTTACCTATGGAAATAAGAGCTGGACCTATCCCGCTGCCGAACCGGCAGGAGGGCTCATCATAGAAAAAACCGTCACAGATTCCAAGGGTAGTTTAGTGGGGGAGGATGGCAGTGATATAGTGTTTTATACAGATGAGTCTGGAGACGGACTAACTAAGGTTGTGGAAAGTGGAGATAAGGTATCCTATAGCTGGGATGAAGGACCTTCAAACACCAACGGAGAGTTTTCAAATTATGAAAAAATAATTTTCAGAATAGTCAAAGGTACACCGGCTACAGATGGTGCAGGGTTACCGGTATATTATTGGGATCCATACACTAATGAAAATCCTATAAATTACTTAGATGAAACAACAGAAGGAAACTTAAGGCTGGAAGAATTTTTATCGGGCACCTCTGATAAAAATTATGTGGATTTTATCTTTGATGCGGGAGTTAAGGAGCAATTGATTTTTTCAAATGGTGTAGTCACTTATGAGAATAAAGATTTGAGGTTAATAGGATTACCAATAGGAGACTATACCATCCAGCTTTACACTGTGAAGAGAGGATATGACGGCACTTATAAGGTAATAACTTACGAGGATTCCGATGGTTTTCATATGGATATACTGGATGTAGTCAGTGAGGAGTTTGCCAAAGAAAATAATTTCCATAAGGTAGACTATATAACCACAAGTACAAGTGATGGTGCAATCCAAGTAAATGTAAATTTCTTCACTAAGATGGAAAGGAAAATAAAATTAGATACTTCTAACCTTCAATCCAGTTACCCTGAATATTCTGGGTATAAGGCTGCTGAAACAAATGAAGGAACAGGCATAACAGAAGGAGTAAATGAAGTAATAGAAGAGGGTGGAGCAACATTAACTGAATCTGATCAAAGAAGATTTTTATTTCCGTTGGATATAGTCTTTGTAGTGGATAATTCTGAGTCAATGACAAATAAGATCGCTTCAGTAAATTCCGAGCTGACAAATTTTGGACAGGAACTCTACAACAGGGGGTATGATGTAAAATATAATCTGATTACCTTTGGTCCAAGACAGAATGATCAGTTTAATGTCCAAGGTACACAGGTTTCCCCTGTGGGCAATTGGGCTGATAAGATACATGAATATGGAGATAATGGCCCTGTAGAAAGTGCTGGAGGATACTATCATATGGCCATCTATAAGGACAAATGGTTTGACGGGCTTAAAACCAATCCGACGGAAGGCGGTATCACTTTGGAAAATCGAAGGGAGGAGGAATTGAAGGAATTAAAAGATGCCTTTGCTCAACTGAATCCTGCAAGTGGATATGTAGACGGAGAGGAAAACAGTGCCTGGGGAATTCATCATGCCATAAAAAAACTCCGTGAAAATGGCAGATATTTAACTAATACGGGAGAGATAGCGACTGTGAATAGCGGGGGTTACATACCATCTAAAAAACATATAATATTCTTAACCGATGCAAATATGGATACCGATTGGATTTCAGAGATACCGGGTGAAAATTATACTCATGTTAATGTATTGAGTACACTATACAGTAAGTTAAACCACACTAATGAGAATGGGATAGTGGATAATATAAATTTAAGCGGTATATTCAGTGTAGGACGAAATGGTCTAGAACACCCTGTTACTGGTGAACCTGGAATCGTTTATCCTGACCAGGGTGTAACCTCTTATAAAGAGGTTACGGTTCCAGGCGGGGTTTATCAAAATACCACTGGGAGAAAAATTGGGAAAAATTGGGATGTCTGGGATGACAGGAAATACGGGGTGGGTCCAATAGAAGGGAATATTCCGTCGCCTATAGGAGATATTTATCATACCGATTTTAAGCTTTATAATTCTGCGGATAATTTCTTTATGTATGAGATGGGAAATAATGAGCAGTATATAAAAGGAGCATTATCGGAGATTATAAACAATATGGGGGTTATTCAAAGCTGGATCTTATCTTATCTGACACCATTCAATGTGTATGACGGTACCACCAGAACGGTAGACTTTAAATTAATAAATGTAACCGGTACAGACGAAACTCCTATAAGCAGGGAGATCAGAGATTTAACTGTAACAGGAGACAATCAATATTCTGTACAGCAAGAAAAATTAGTTGTAGAATTTGAGGATCCGACGGGGACTTTTCCTAAACTAAGTATAGTGGATGGAATGGGAAGTATAACCTTCCTGGCTAAATCCAGATACAATGAATTAGATAATGATGGAAATACTATAACAATTGAAGATATCATAAAAGAACAGGGATTGAAGGTCTTTGATATTCATGGGACTTTACTATTTAGCAGAACTACAGGTGAGATAGCTGTGAGCTTATCGGAAGACGGCTGGCTGCCGTTTACAATAAGTGAGACAGAGTTAGGAGGCATATTAGACAGAAGGACAGAATCTTGGGTGGTTGTTCAAAACAACTCTGGAAAGGATATCCTAAATCATATAAATAAGTTAAAGTATACGATATTACCGACAGGGGAATACAGTATAAAATTAAGTGGTTCAGAGAAAGCAGAGATCTTGGCTAATTCCTTAGTCAGTCCAACAGGAACTTCATTAGCTCTAGTAGTAGGCGGAACAGAAATCGATATAGAGGAAGCAAAGTTCGTAGAATTAATGGGAGACATATCCGATGCGTGGTATGAGCTGAACAATCAGTCCGCTACTCCTAATCTATTTGACAATCTTCTAAATAATGATTTTGAAAAATTAGATGATGCTAGGTACAGGATAAAATTAAGGGATTCAGAGTTGAAGGAAGTATTAAATAATACCGGAGGCAGCGAGGTAGAGTTAAAGATAAGTGCAACTAAATTACAGGGGATCACTGGAAATACAGATGGATTTGATACCTTCGGAAATCAGGGATGGTATAAATTCAATGTAGTTTTGACGGAAGCTGAGATGCAGATACTGAGGGACAACAATATAGAGCTTATAAATCTTGAAGCTACAGCAGCTACCGATCTATTCAATGAAACCAAGGTGCTGCCCAATGTAGAAGTGGATGTGATACCACCGAGGATAGTGGGAGTCGCAGTAGAGGATAAGACTTTGAAAAGTTTCTTAGAATCCACAGTTGATCTGAATAACAATCCTATATTCAGTGATGCACAGACATATTCAGGATACATCGCAGCCAGCGTGTCGGAATTAACTTCCATTTTAACAAATGAAGGAAGTTATGTTAAGACGGGAGATATTCTGGATCTGACTATAACAATAGAGGATAAAAATTTAAATGAGAATGATGTTTATATCGCCACAGGTAATCTGGGATGGCCGGTTCCCGCTGTAGAGCCTGTTTCGGTGGCAGAACCAATAGAGAGGTTTAAACTTATCTGGCAGGATATAGAGGTAGTAAATGCCGACGGAATAATAAGTGTTGTAAATGAAATTATGGATGCGGCAGGGAATACAGCCAGTGAAAACACAGGTATTTTAAACATAGACAATACGGAGATAAGTCCTACGCCTGAATTGACATATACCGATAATTCCATCATACCTCCTCAAGATGGGGTATATTATATCAACGGAGACTATAGAGTCAACCTTATGGGAACGGACAGTAATTACAGGGCAGGAATACTGAGATTTAAATATAACAAGGATAAATCAGATTTAAAAACAGGGGCCCCAAGTTATCATTCTCCACCACAAGACAGCAGTGTTTATCTGGGAGGGAAAAGAGACACTATTTTTGATGTAGGGTTGGAACCTAACCAAAATACCGATGGGGAATATACTGCGCCACTCTACGGGATGAGTAAAAGTGGAAAATTAAAAGGAATAACCGATTATTCAAAAAATGATTTTAACGAAATCATGGTAGACAATTTGGTGAATCCGTCAACAACAGAAATTAAAATAATGGTAGATACGGTGGATCCGGTCGTTTCCAATATATCCATAACCAACGATACTTTCAAAATAAAATACGGAATCAACAGTGTGGATACGGCAGGGGAGGTTCATGTACAAGACGGAGATACGGTAGAAATTTCCTTTGATGTCAAAGATTATAATATGGCTTCCAGGGAGATAACAGGCGCCTCTTACGGAGGGTATCTCTTGTACTTCCCGGACGGCTATTCTGTCTTGAATCCATCCAGTGTAGCTGTTCAAGATACGGATGACCATGAGAAATACCATATAACCTATACCTTTGAAATAGATGATAACACCGACTATAAGGAGGTGGCTTTAAAATTAGCAGGTGAGGATAAGGCGGGGAACAGAATAGAAGGGGATACAACCCTAATTGTGGATAACCGTAAACCTAAGGCAATAGCGCTTCAAACCTATGAGGCTGTCAATGGATGGGACAATATAACAACCAGCAGGACAGGGGATAATGGTTTAAGTGTAAATGGGTATTTATTTACCAAGGGAGGAGGAGGTTCACTGGAAGATGATCCGACTATCTATGCCGATGTAAGTGGTGCAGCGGGAGCAGATGCAATATACTTGAAAATGGAAAAAAACGGGGTCCCGGACACCACCTTGGTTAATATTCTCAATAAAACGGAAGATATAGAATTAAACAGTAACAGCGGATCCAATTTTAACACAGACGGTCCAAACATCGCCGTAGTAACTCCTATAAGCGTAGCTGGTGTAGAAGGAGATCCGGTAGGACTTAATTTTGTGGTGGATACCAGGGTGAATACCTCCTACCTGGAAGGGGGAATAATAGGAGATTTAGGAAGCGATAAGAATATAGTCATAGGTCTGAGCAATTTGGAGGAATTATCCGGAATAGAAGAATATAATTATGTTTTCACAGTGGGAGATGACAAAGTTGAATTTGAGGCAAAAGATCTTAACGGTGATAGTTTTGAATCCATCCAACCTGGATCTATAACCACCATCGTTACAATACCTACTTCGGGATTTGTAGGAGGATCTAAGGGTGAGCTTCTTCTTACAGTCTGGGACAGGCTGGGACATAAAAAAACTTTTGAGAAAACTTATTTTATCCCAAAAGAATCCGACGGAATAAAGGTTAGGATGGAAGATGAGGTAAGGCAAAGGAAAAGTAAGATAAAGGTAGTAGGAGAGGGAACCAATCATAAATTTGGTGTAGACAGCAGTGTAGACGGCAGTAAAGAAAGTAGTGGAGAAAATAATTAATAATACTTTCAAAGTTTACAAACTACAGGTTTTGCTGGGGACACTGAAAAAGATATAGTAACCTATTAAAAGATGATTTCTGTATTATGCAGAAGTCATCTTTTTTTATGAACTTTCTCCTTGTTTTCCTCTTTCTTTAAATGTGATATCTGGGGGGCCGTTTTGGGCTATTAACTTCTATTCCATCATATTCTAGATAGCCTTTCATAAGTTTCCAACTAAGTTCAAAAAAAATTCAAATTTTTGAATTCAAAATTGTATGTAATTGATTTGTTAGAGACTCTAAAGATGCTTTTATTCTTAGCTAACTGACTGATTTTCTTATCAGAAAATAATTTTTTAGATATATTTTTCTCTTTTAAAATTCTTATAAAAAAACCATGAAACAGACACTTTTTTATGTGTGTCCAGTTTCATGGTTACAGGTTGTTTCAGTATCCTTTTTTTTACTAACCTTCTATATTTCCTTTATTTTTATAATCTTTATATTCAAATTTCTACATTAAGCTTTTTTTATATAATCATGATAATGTTTATATTCCTCATATCCGTAGTTTCCGGAGTATGCCTTTTCATTTATCTTATTTACTACTACCCCGTAAATTTTAGCTCCGGAACGTTTCAATATTTTTTTGGCTCTAATCATTTTTTCTTTTCTCACCATATCATATCCGCAGACATAGATCACCCCATCTGCATATTCCGAAAGTATTGCTGCATCGGTAGCTATGGTAAGGGGAGGAGTATCTAGTACTATCAGATCATATCTCCCCCTTAATTTTTCTAGTAATTCTTTTATTTTATTTCCCAGGAAAAGTTCTGTTGTATCCCTATTTAAATGTTTTGCAGGTAAAATATCTAAATTTTTTTCTACACCCCTAATAATCACCTCATCTAGTTGTCTCTCTCCTGTCAGAATACTTTCTATCCCATAATTTATTTTTAGTCCAAAATTATTGTGATTTTTATCCCTTCTTATATCGCAATTTACTATGATTACTTTTCTTCCTGTTGTTGCTACAAACATAGCATAATTTTTTGATACGACAGTTTTACCTTCATTTGGAATAGTGCTAGTAAATACTATTGTTTGTTGGTTTTTTTTTTCCAAAAAATATATATTACTTCTGAGTACACGGAATGCTTCCAATAAATAATTGTCACGATCTCTTTTCAATAACATGTTCTCATTTACCATTGTTTGTTCAATCTCCCCCATGTAACTTAAAAAAAAGCTACATATATTAAATTTTCTCTATTAATTTTAGCATATTTGTTTATAAAAGTTAACTTTATTTAATTTAATTTCAATCTATCTTTTTAAATTTTATAAACAAAATTTTATTTCAATTGCTTCAAAGACAAAATACCTCACTCTCTGGAAAAGAAAAAGGGATATTTTTATAAACTGTACCCTTTGTCAAGGACACTAAAAAAAGAGTGGGATAACACCGGATTTAAAGTGAATAGATAGGACGTGGCAAGTTCTTTAATCAACAAGTAATTTATTGTTCATTTATTTAATTCTTTTTCAATTTTTGTTTGTAACCCTGTTCTTTTTATTGGGTTTGAGATTGTCCGAGGTAGTTAAAATACTTCAATTCATTCCAATCTCAATAACCCCAGTAGATATGGTGCAATATAATCAACATTATATTGATTTTGATTATTTCTAGTAATTCTTATAGATAACTTATAAAAAAAGGACAGTAAATTTATACTGCCCTTTTAACGTTTATTTTGTTGAGGTCAATTACGAAAGTTACAAAAAAATTATTTTATAACTTTCAATTTTCAAGTAATAAAATAAACGGTTCCGGTGATGAATTCACACTTAAGGAATCATTAACAGATTTGAAAAAAGAACTTTTAGTGACTCTCTCCTCAAATACATTTCAACTAAAATGTAAAGTTTGCTTCAAAATAGTATTGTTGTCTAGTCATTTCATCACTACCAGAATAATTAGTATCAAGATCATATGCAACTGCTTTAGTTCCAATTTCTAATCCTAATCCATTTTGGAATCTTGTACCTAAACCTAATTTAGCATAAGCTTTTGCAGTCAAAGTCAACTCTTCTAAGATAATATTTGCTTCTAATTCATTATAGGCTCCCCCTAATGAACCAGTTAAATAAACTGATAATTGATCATTTTGGTATACATCATATTCCCCTGTAATACCATATGTTAATAATCCTATATAATCACCATCAGTATCAAATTCTTTAGAAAATTCATCAGAATATGCAACAACATCATACCCTAATTCTGCACCCCATCTAAATCTATCAGTTACATTATAAAGAAGTTTATAATTAATTCCATAACTTTCATCATAAACGTTATCATCATTTAAATCTATTTCATCCCATTTTTCAGTTCCCTTGTTAGCCATATTAATTCCAACTCTATTACTAAACGTTCCCTGTTCTGTTGATGCCATTGATATAGCTGATAATGCAAATAGTCCTAATAATATTTTTTTCATGCTTTCCCCCCTAAAAATAATTAGTTTTTAATTTAAATTTAATAAAAACTCGATGAAATTGTAATGTATATGTTAAAAAAAGTCAAATTTTAAGACTTTATATTTTTAAAATGGATATTTATAAAAAACAAATTAAAAATATAATTACATTAATCTTATGTACTTTGAAATTCGACTTAATTTTGCAATATTAAAAAAATCATTTAATTTATATTTATTCTATTAAATATAAAAAGGAATGCTCAAAATCATCCCTTTAATCTACTTTTTATATTTCCAAAATAATTCCCATATCGAATCAGCCTTCCTACAAACCCTAAACTCAAATAGATTAGTCTTATACTTCCATGGGTTCACTCTAAATTCTAATCCTTTCCCTTTGATATGAATAGGTAAGACTTTGAAATTATCTCCATCTTTTCCCCTCATCCACACCGTACGTGAGACTTTCACCTCATACGGCGTTCCATCAAAAATTACATTTAATTAATTTATTTACAATTTAGAATTTCTTTTCTAAGTTCATCAAATTTCGGATTACTAAAACTAGGGTTCTTTTTATGTAATTCAATATGGATTTCTTTTTTGAGTATAATTAAATTCTCAAAGTTATCTTTTCCTCCATATTCTTTTGGGATAATATGATGTACTACAAATTCATTATGCCTTACATATTCTCCCGTTACATAGCAGATACAATTTTCTCGGTGATATAATATAGCTCTGATTGCACTCCATTCCTTACTATAAGCTTGATTATTTTTATGTGATGTTTTTTCATCAATCAATCTTTTCGATTTATCTTGCTTAATAGTAAGTTTTTTAGGTTTTTTCTTAGAAGATAATTTTGCTAGTTTCCATTTTCTAGCTTGAATTGTGAAGAGAGTTGTATTATTTATACTCCAAGTTTTGTAGTTGTATCCTCGAAACCTTTCTCGGTATCTTTCATCCTTATGATTTCTCCTAGCGATATCTTTTAGTCTGTTGTATATCACCTTATCTGTTATGAAACCTATTTTTCCTAGACTAATAGATATATGGGTAGCAATTTGGTAATAATTTTGAATACCTCTTACTTGACTGTTATATAACCTAATATTTTTTTATATTGGGTTTTCTTTTGATTTTCTTAATAGTTTCCTTTAGTTTTGTTGTACAACTTTTAATGGCACTATCTTTCATCCAAGTATGAGCTACCCTTTTACCCTTCTTTCCTTTTCGAACAGCTTTAATTGCAAAACCTAAGAATTCAGATTTTTGTTTTCTAAGATTTACAATTTTAGATTTCTTTTTAGATATTTCAAGTTTTAGTCTATTCTTTAAAAATAGTTTAGTTATATTAAACATTCTTTCAGCATTTCCTCTATATCTGCACAATAGTTTAAAGTCATCTGCATATCTTATTAAATATACTTCTGTTAAGTTTTCTTTTTTTAATGCTCTATATGTGTGATTCCTTGAACTATATGTATGTCTAGTTTTAAAGGTTTGCCATTGATTGCTTATCCACCAATCTAATTCGTTTAAGCAGATGTTAGATAGTAAGGGGCTAAGTATCCCTCCTTGAGGGGTTCCTTTATTAGGTATTTCTATTTCCCCATTCTTATGGTGTATAGGAGCTTTTAACATTGCTTTGATTATACTAATAACTTTCATGTCTTTTATCCCAATTTTTATGCATTGTTTTATCAGTTTGGTGTGGTTAATATTGTCGAAGAAGCCTTTAATATCAATATCTACACAGAAGTGTAACTTGCTTTGGTTTATTAATCGATTATTCCATGCAATTGCGTGTTCCGCTCTTCTATTAGGTCTAAAACCGTACGAGTGATTATGAAATTTCTTTTCACTTATGGGTTCAAGAATATTCTTGAACATCATTTGTATTATTTTATCTTCGATTGTTGGTATGCCTAAAGGTCTAGTTTTGCCATCACTTTTTGGTATATCAACTCTTTTAACTCCATTGGGTGTGAAATCTTTTAGTCTTTCAAGGATAGTTTGGTATGGGTTCTGGGTTTTGATAAATTCCTCAATAGAGATGTTATCTATCCCAGTTGCTTTTTCACCATTTTTTTGATTTTATCTATTGCTACTTCAAAGTTTTCCTTTTTGATTATCTCTGAAAAGATACTTTTCTTATTCATTCGTTTTCACCTACTTGAATTTGGTTAAACAAAATTATTATCTCGGTTTACTACCATTCAGAAATTCAATTGTAATTATATTATTCTATATATAATTTTGACTTGGGACTATCCCTCCACCGCTTATTATCACGGTTTCATTGGTACTGTGTCCCTACTTTCACGAAGATAAAAGAATTTCAATATTTCGTAATATCTTATATCTACCAATCCATCTTTAACTGTTTGGAATAATTGTTCTTCGCTTCCCACGTTCCGTAAATCTTATCTTTACATGACTAACTTAGATGATTACTCTGAGCCTGAATGCTTGTTAACGCCTGTAACATTAAAAGGTTTTTCATATAAAATAATTTTACTCAACCTCACATTCCCTTCTATTCAGAAGTCCATACATTACTATATGTTGGATTTATAGACCTGTACATTCGTAATTTCGTCAGTGATTTTATCACATTCTTATCATATTAATTTTATAGATCCCCAGTCTATCAGTAACCTAGTTTCCATTGAAACTACCTTTCCTAAAGTATCTTAGGGCTACCTCTCAACTGACTTCAACGAGCTTTACACCTCTATGTATTAAAGTACATTAGACGCATATCGTAGTATTAGGAAAAGAGTTTCAGGACGTTACGCCATCATTCCTCTTATTGGATTTACAGTTATTATCTTTAATATTGTTAATTAAAGACCCTTACAACTTTTCATTGTAAAACGTGTCGCACATTTTGAATCCATCAAACCCAACTATATCTTGTATTTATCCAACTCTCTATCGATTTGGTCATTGGAGGTTAAATTGATGTCTCCATCATGTTTAGAGTTCTTTAATCCCTCAGTAAAATTATAAGCTACACCTCTGGCCTTTTCTCCACCTACACCTTCAATTGCATCTCCTACCTTATCCCATGTTTTCTTCAGTAACGGTGATGGTAGAACCAATAATATGATTCCAAACAATATCTGTAATACTAATGGGTTTGTAAATAATTCTATCATTTTGCACTCTCCTCATAACTCTTTATGTGTTTCCTGATAATTTTTGGGAACGGTCTTTAAAATTGGATCTGGCCAACTGCAGAATAAATTTCTTTCTGACATCCTTCTTCTGAGTAATCCTTTGGATCTCTTTTTAGCTGCCTTTGATCACAGGTTGAAAATTCTACAAGCTCCTATAAAGTTCCTACTATTGATCAATTTAACTATGTCGGACCTTCTAAAACTTGATCCTCCAATGTTGTTACAAAGAGAGACCAGGGCATCATATCCCCTTCTTTTACTTTTACACCATTAACCTGAGTGAATCCCCACCCTAATGTCCAAACCCCAGCAGGGCAAGTATAAGCTTTCATTTCGTAACTATCGAAATGCTTTAAAAGGTCTATTCCCTGTTTAGATATTTTCATCTGTTCCCTCCTTTAAGCAACTCTATGGCTGTTTTCAGGTGTGCTAAAATCCCTTCATCCTCTTTTGTTATCTCTTTAATAATCTTATTAAGATTGACTATATGGCTCTGTATTATCCACTTAGAAGGCTTAAATCTCGATCTTATAAACATTTACAAGGCATGTATCGAGAGATGACTAAAATGCATAAAAACGCATTTTAGAGTTTCTGAGAGGGTGGAGGTCAAAAGAGAATTAAAAAAATATAAAATAGAGTTATGAAGTGAAAAATCAGGGAAGGTTTATAGGAGTTATCAATGTAATGGCTGTAAAAAGAAAGTTAATGCTGATTTGATAGAAAAATATGTTTTTAAAAAACTTAAACAAATGGATCAGTTGAAAGAGATTAATGATGTGAGTATAGATCATGATAATATCATAAAAAGTTTAGAAATATATGAAAAGAGACTCAAAAGGTATTTGATTATGAGGTCATTCTAAACTATAACTAAAATTGAATATATATTTACTTTAAAAAAAATTATGTATATTATATAGATAAATTATATAGGGGGAATTTGATGAAAGAAAGGATTAAAATGTATGTGGCAGTTCATTTATTTATAATCAAAGAGAATAAAATTTTACTGTTAAGAAGATATAACACAGGATATGAAGATGGGAATTATAGTGTTCCGGCTGGACATGTGGATGGAAATGAAACTTTTATAGAGGCCGCAATAAGAGAGGCTAAAGAAGAAACGGGGATAATTATAAAAAAAGAAGAAATTTTACCTATTCAAGTAATGCATAGAAAGAAATCTTTTGAAGAAAGAATAGATTATTTTTTAGAAACTTTAACTTGGAAGGAAGAGATAAGAAATATGGAGCCTCATAAGTGTGACAAACTAGAGTGGTTTGAAATAGATAAACTTCCCGAGAATACTATTCCTTATATAAAATATGCAATAGAAAATTATAAAAAGAAAAGCCCATTTACAACTTTTGGGTGGGAATAGATTTAAAACAGAAAGTACATTATTTTATATAGTGTATTTTTTTTTATAAAAAAAAGCTTCCATAGGCTCTGGAGCCTTGGAAGCTTTGAATATTATTTTTAGAGGTAATACATGGTGCATCAGGGGGGACTTGAACCCCCACAGGAAAATTCCCATAAAGCCCTCAACCTTACGCGTCTACCATTCCGCCACTGATGCTCAACATAGGAAATTATATAGTAATCTCCTACACTTGTCAATCAAAAGTTTTTTTAAAATAATATAAGTGAAATCAGCTGTCTGATAGATCGTCTAAATTTTAACCCAGATATCCTAAAATAATAAATATTATAGAACTTATCCCTGCATTTAGGAGGGCATAGGGGATCGGAGTCCTAACATGATGTCTGTTGCCATAGATGACATGATGGTAGTATATGAGATAGGAGAGCAGTGATCTCCTATGATATCTCCAGATATAGTATCTCCTACAGCCAGGTAGATATTCCCATCCAGATGAATACGAGGAGATATTTCTAAATAGTATAGAAGCAGGTTTTATTTCAGAGATAGAAAAAAATCAAAAAGTGTCGCGGCGACACTTTTTTTTGAATAATTATTGGACATATATCATTATATGATAGTAAAATAATTAGTTAGTTTAAGGGGAAATATAAAATTAGGGGTGGGAAGATGTATAAAAAATTAATACTTCTCATAATGATTCTCGGTTGCGGGTTATTATATGGTCAGGAGTATAAGGGGCACGATACCATAAAAAGTATTGTGATAGAGGATGGGGATACCAAAGTGCACGAGACAGCTTCTTTATATATAGAGTGGAGTGCCAGTACCTTGATGGGAGAACCTGTTTTAAATGCCAGAGGGATAGTTGGGATCACCTTTAATTCTCCAGGGACAACATCTTCTGTGGTCTATAAGGAAAAACTGTACAAGGTTCCCAAGGAGATAATAAAAAAAATATTGGTTGTATCTGCTAGTGCCGCTGCAATTTTGGATTATGAACGCTATATGTATTTTGATTTAGGTTCCATGGGGGATATCTATTGGGGGCACTTATTTAATCTATCCAAAGAACAAAGAGGGAAATATTTTAGTTTTAATGTACCGGGTTCCCCCCAATGGGATAAGACTGTCTATAAAACTTCTCCATATGGGGGTATTAAAAAACACTACTACCTTTCTGAGAGTGATGCAAAACAGATCTTTATAGCTGGACTAAATGAGGATTCTTCTTGTATTGGAAGGATTGAATTTAATTTGAATCCTATAAAAAGCTGGATACAGAATAAAGACAAAAAAAAGAGTCTATTTACCAAGGAAGACCCCTTCAAAAAATTTGATAAGATGAATTCTGAAGATCCCAAGGAAGATTTAAAGAAAATAGATGGGGAGATAATAAAGTTTATCTCGGATAGATGTGGGGATTATTATACAATGGTAGAGGTAAAAGGAAGAGGACTTACTCTTACAGCAGAATATATTGGCGAAACAGGTGCCCAAAGAAAAAAACGGGAACAAAGATCGAAAGAATACGAGAGAAAAAGGGAGGAAAGAGTCAGGAGAGTGAAGAAGGCTGCTATAAATGATCTGCCCAGACTGCAGAGCAGATGGGAAGAAAAAAGAAAAAATATTAAAGGAGAGTGCACAAACTATATAATTAAAAAATATGGTTTAGAAATCTCTGTGGAAAAATTACAGGAATTATTGGAGAAGAATTTTACAGATTTAGGAAGATTTGAAGCAATCTATTATATATCGTATGACGGTTATTAAAATTAATTAAGGAGAAAAGATGAAAAAAATATTATGGATTATGATCCTGGGAATCTTTTATGGACAACTGTCATTTTCAGATGCCTATATAAAGTTGATGAGTGACCAGAGTGGAAGTGATATATATGTCGATGGCGAAATAGCGGGGACCTATGACGAACTTCCCCTTGAGTTTATACTCCCTGCTGGAAAATATCTGCTAGAAGTAAAAAATGAGAATGGAGATGGAAGTTATGGTTATTATTCCAAAACTTTAAAAGTGGGTAAAATAGATATAAAGGTCCCGATAAATGCCATTTTAGAAAAAAAAGTATCCCGAGGAATATTATCTTAGAAAAGCAACTACAGTGGAGGAGGCTGAAAAATATCTGAGGTACTACCCTGACAGTAAGCATAGTGAGAGGATAAAAAACTTTATTGAGGTGGAGTATGTAAGAGATGCCACTACCATAGATAAGGCTAGAGTGTATCTGCAAAAATATCCTGAAAGTAGATATAGTGGGAAGATGAGAGATTTTATAGAAGATGAATACTTTAAAGAAGCGGTTGATATAGAGAGTGCAGAAAAATATCTGAAATTTTATCCCCATGGAAAATATAGTTTAAAGATTAAAGAAGTTATAGAGGATGAATATTTTAAACAAACTATGACTTTGGAAGGTGCAGAATGGTTTTTAAAGAGATATCCTAATAGTGAATATGCTAAAGAGAAGAAAGGTTTTATTGAATTACAATATTCTAAAAGAGCTACCACTATAAGTAAGGCAGAGGATTATCTAAAAAGATATCCAAAGGGAAGGTATAGTGAAGAACTCAAAAAATTTATAGAGGAGGAAGTCTATAAAAAAACATCTACTCTAAAGGGGACACAAAATTATTTAGAAAAATATCCCCATGGAAAATATAGTGAAAAACTTCTAGATAAAAAGTTTCATCTAATCGTTTCAAAAAAAATAACCGGTATATCTATAGATGTAGACGAAACTGTCTATAGATACGACGGGAGAGGTAACCTTATAGAAAAAAGTTTAGAACGGGAAGGGTTACATGCTCGTGATGCTAAAGATAAGATTACATATACATATGATGAAAATAATAAATTGATTACAGAAGAAAGAAGAGAACAATATGGCAGAAAAAAAACTATCTACAAATATGATATCCATAATAATCTTATTGAAAAATACATGGATGATAGTTATGATAGGTGGGAAAAGACTACTTATAAATACAACAGGGAAAATAATATGATAGAGAAATCTGAAAAACGTTCAAATGGGGAATGGAGAAAGGATAAATATGAATATAACTATAAGAATCAAATTATAAAGGAAACTTCTATAATTGGTGATCCAGGTAATAAGTTTATAACGGTATATGTATATAATAATAATGGCCGGTTAAAAGAAGAAAGAAAGGTTCGTTTCTCAGATAATATGATTTATACATATGATAATAATGGAAATTTAATTAAAAAATATAGGGATGATTTTAACTGGGAAAAATACACATATGGATACAACAGTGATAATCAGATGGTTGAATCTTCCAAAGAGTTCAGGGGTGGGTTTTACTCCAAATCCGCATATAAATATGATTCTTATGGAAATATGATTGAAGAATACGAAAAAGGGAAAAGTGGATATAAAAGAAAAGAAATTCATGAATATAAAACTATAACATTGAGGGATGGATATAGAAAGAAAGAATTATAAGTTTGTTTTATTTTTTATGGTATAATAAGAAATAAAAAATTAAAGGAAGTGATTATATTGAGTATTATATTAGATCAAGAGATGAGAGAAAAATTAGATAGAAGAGTTGTGGCAATGAGTGAGAAGATAAGTGAATTAGGTTTTGACTTAGAGGAAGATATGAAAGAATTAGTGGAGATGAGAGAAGATATCGCCGAACTAATCTTAACAACAAAATTAAAGAAAATAGAATACTTTGTTGAAAAAGAAGGAAATGGAGTAGGGTTCTACCTGGGAGATTTACAAGTAACTTTTTTTGTAGAATATGGAGAAGATGAAGAGGGACCTTATTATGAAGCTACAGCAGAGATTTTAGAGGGATAAAATTTAAACACATAAAAAAAGCAAAAAGTGTCGCCGCGACACTTTTTGCTTTTTTTTGCAATATATTTAGATCTCAACAATTTCTCTTTTCAAATTTGACTTCCTTTTAAGAGTTTTAAACTCCCTGACAACAAAATATGATGTTATTACAGCCAGGGTGAAATCTGTAATGGGAGCAGCTAACCAAACCCCCTTTACACCATAGTATTTAGGTAAAAAATATAGGAGGGGCAGCATAAGGATAAACTGACGGATAATATTTATAGCTGTGGTTATTTTGGCCTTTCCAACTGTCTGGAAATAACTGCTGCCAATCATATGAAATCCCATAAAAAGGGTCATACTGAAAAATATTTTAGTTGCATTTACTGTCAGATCCAATAATGTTTTATCATTGTTGATAAATGGTGAAATTAATATATGGGGCATAAAGATAGCCAGAATAAATCCTATGGCTGAAATACTGATGGCCACTAAAAGAGATAGTTTATATGTCTCCCTTACCCTTCTATAATTTTTAGCACCGTAATTGTATCCTAATATAGGCTGACTTCCCTGATATATTCCCACAATGGGCATATACATAAGGACGCTTATACTGTTGATTATTCCATAAGCGGCAATTGCAATATCGCCTCCATAGATATTTAAATTTTTGTTGATAAAAATAACCACAATGGAATTGGACATCTGCATGATAAATGGTGCTATCCCTATGCCGGCCATCCCCAGAAGGATCTCTTTTTTTAATTTCAAATTTATTAATTTTAATTTTATATTGCTGTCGCCATTTAAAAAATGCCTGATTTGAAGTGATGCTACAAGTATATTTGAGATAACCGTGGCCATGGCTGCCCCTTTTATCCCCATATCCAGTGTGAATATAAAAAGGGGATCAAGCAGGATATTCAACCCGCAGCCTATGATGCTCATTTTCATGGCAGCTTTTGGGTTGCCCTCTCCCCTCATAATATTATTCATTCCTATAAACAGCAGTTGAAAGGTAGTGGCAAAAAAGATTATAGACATATAATCTTTGGCATAATCGATGTTGTTTGCTGTAGCACCAAACAATAAAAGGATATCATCCAGGAACAGGGTACCTAAAATTGAAAATAAAATCCCTGTTAGAATAAATAAAGTCAGTGCATTTCCCAAGATCTGTTCTGCTTTTTCCCTGTCTTTTTTTCCTAAATTTATAGATATAAGAGCTCCTCCTCCTACACCTATAAATAACCCTGTTGCCAGTATAAAGGTGAAAAGCGGCAGGGCTATACTTATTCCGGCAATAGCTAATCGTCCAACGCCAAAACTTATAAATATTCTGTCTACGATATTATATAGGATGTAGACCAATGTTCCTGTGATGGCAGGTATGGAATATTCCCATAAAAGTTTGGATATTTTTTCTGATTCTAATCTTATGTTTTTCATATACACTCCTAAAAAAAATGCTGATAAAATTATTAAATAAAAAGTGTCGCCGCGACACTTTTTGTTTTTTTGTCATAGTACTAATTAAATAGTTCATCGAAGTTGCTAGTTGTAAAAAATACCTAAGGATCTCATCTTCAACTGGGTTTATTTCTTTTAGTGAGTCATATTTAAATTTTTTTATTTATGTAAATAAATTTAATAATCATGAATCGGAACAAACCAAAGAGGATCAAAATAAGTTCCAAGGGTTCCGTCCTTGATACGGGTTGCTTTTTCTCTGTAGCAAGAAAAAGTAACCAAAAAGTGCCAGGAGTTTATAATTGTCTTAGTGAGTAAGTCACGATCGTTATTGCAGAAACAGTACAGCTGAAGTGTAACGACTATAAACTTCGAAATTAAAAACAAAAAACTAAGTAAATCTGAAAAAGCTAGGGAACATCTAGAAAAAGAAATTAAGTTCAAAAGAGAAAGTCAGCTTTTAGTCTGCGTCAAAAGAAAGTTTAGATTTTCTTTGCAAAACTCTTTATCTTATTTTCAGTTCTATGTTTATGAAATAAACTAATATCGCAAAATTCTTAACTTACTTGATAAGTTCTAGTTATTTTGGTGATGCCCTTTACGAGTAGTTCTATGACCCTTACTTTGTAGTGAAGAATCAAATATTTTTTTATTTTATAGCCATTGAATTCTGATCCACGGTTTTCATGACCTTGTATAGGATCTCGATCTCTGGCTCTGTGAGATCTTTAAAGACGATTTTTTTCCAACGGGTGATAATATCTTTTAGATCAGGGATTATCTTTTTTCCATTTTTTGTCAAAAACAGTTTTTGTTTTTGTTTGTGGTGGGTATCCTCCTCCTGGTATAGATATTCGTATTGGATTAATTTTTTTACCCCTTTCGATATTAAACTTTTATTTAATTTGGTTAATCTGGAAACCTCATTCTGGCAGATCCCCGGATTATTGATCAGACAGAGTAAGATGGGGTAATCGCTGTTGCCTATCTTATATTTTTTCAGTTCCTCCCTCATATAATGTTGGTATTGTCTGTAGGTTATACTGATATATTTTGAAAACATAAACTTACCTCCTATACTGTTTATATGTAAACAGTATAAGGTGGAATGTTAAAATTGTCAATAACAATAAGGAATATAAAGTAACAATAAACTTATAAAACATAAAAAATCAAAAAGTGTCGCGGCGACACTTTTTGATTTTAAAAATTATGTGTCATTTCTTAGTGGAACTCTTTATATCGTTTCTGTGGTGAGAAATGTGAAGAAGTCACAATCGTTGTTGTAGAAACAGTACTGCTGAAGCTCAACGACTATAAACTTTAAGATGAAACTCAAAATTGAGCTTTGTCCGCCAGAGACACGAGTATCTAAATTACTTTTATTTTAAATAAAATAATTTAGAATGTGCTAGAGGCGGAAACAGGTGGAGTATGAATGAGAGGATAAAAAAATAAAGAAAAATCAAAAAGTGTCGCGGCGACACTTTTTAAAATAGATGGAAAAATAAATATCCATATAAACATTGGAATGATATAATGAAATAATTTAAATAATTAAGGGGGAAAAAATGAAAAAAATATTGTTATTGGGATCGATTGTTTCATTGTTTGCATTTAATAATGCAGAGGTAAAAGCAGCAAAAAAAGTAGATTTAATAGTGAAAAATGGAATAGTTTTGACTATGAATGGGGAAAAGGAAATATTAGATGATGGTGTAGTCATTGTTAAAGGAAATAAGATAGTAGAAGTAGGGGATAAAAAGATATTAAAAAAATATTCTTCTAAAAAAACAATAGATGCAGATGGGGGAATCATCATGCCGGGGATGATAAATACTCATACCCACGTTTCTATGAGTGTATTCAGAAGTTTAGCAGATGATGTTCCAGATAGATTAAACAGATATATATTCCCCCTGGAAAACAAAATGGTATCTCAAGAGATGGTTTATACCGGTGCTGTTCATGGGTCCATAGAGATGGCTAAGGGCGGAGTTACAACTATGGTAGATATGTACCTCTTTGAAGAAAGTGCGGCACAGGCTGTAAAAGAGATTGGGCTGAGAGGGATAATGACACAAAACATCATAAAATATCCTACAGCAGATGGAAAAGATGGAGATGCCAAGGTAGAGATGGCAATAGCATTTGTAGAAAAATATAAAAATGACCAATTGATCACTCCTGGGTTTGGACCTCATGCACCTCATACAGTTAAGGAGGAAGATTTGGAGAGAATAAGAGATCTGTCTAAAAAATATGATGTTCCGGTTTCTATGCATGTGGCAGAAACTCAAAAAGAATTTGATAAATTTAAAACCAAATATAATATGACCCCTGTTGAATATTTAGACTCTATAGGCTTATTAAATGAAAGGTTTATATCAGCTCATTCTATCTTTGTAACAGACACCGATATTGAACTTATGAAAAAAAGAGATGTAGGAGTAGCTCATAATATGGTAGCCAATATTAAATCGGCAAAAGGTGTATCTCCGGCATTGAAGATGTTTGATGACGGAGTTAGAATCGGCCTTGGAACAGACGGACCTATGAGCGGGAATACCCTGGATATTATCGGTCAAATGGGATATGTGGCAAAATTGCATAAATTAGCAAATAAAGACAGGTCGGCAATGCCGCCGTATAAAGTGGTGGAGATGGCTACAATGGGAGGAGCCAGAGCTATCCACAGGGAAGATGAATTAGGTTCTTTAGAAAATGGGAAGTTGGCGGATATAGTAGTTTTAGAGACGAGATCTGTAAATATGCACCCTATATTTGATCCGTATTCAGTATTGGTATACTCAGCCAATGCTTCCAATGTAGATACGGTAATTGTAAATGGAAAGTTGATTGTAGAGGATAAAAAATTATTGACCTATGATGAGGAAAAGAATAGAAAGGCTGTTCAGGAATTTTCTAAAAAAGTTAAAAAGATAGCAGAAACTTTATAGATGAAAAGTAAATCTACTCCTTTTGGGGGTGGATTTAAATTTAGAGGAGGATTAAGGTGGAAAAAAATCCAAAGAAAATAGTTATTAAAGATAAAGATCAAAATATAAAAAGTATCCAGGAGTATAAATATAATGAATATGGAGATCCAATTTTGTTTAAAAAAATAGACGGTATGGGGGAAACCTTAGTTCACTGGATATATGAATACAGATATGACAATTCCAAAAGGAAGACAATGATGAAAATATCCGATATGGGAGCGGATAAAGAAACAATAATGGAGTATGAATATTAGAGGGAAAAAATAGATGAAATATGATATAATGTAGATAAATTGTTCATATAAAGTAGCAGAAGAGGAGATTTATGTGTATTTATTAGATGGAATTATATGTGGGATGGTACTTTCATTGCCTTTTGGTCCGCTGGCTATATACTGCATGGAAAAAACACTATCTGAAGGAAGGAATAGGGGATTTATGTCCTCTTTGGGAATGATAACAGTGGATGTTTTTTACGGGCTTATTGCATTATTTGGATTTAGATATGTGGAAGAATTATTGCAGGACTATCAAGTGGAGATCAAAATAGTATCCGGGATATTGATATTAGGATTGGGATATAAAATTTTTAGAAGTCGAAAAGAGATAACAAATATTGTGGAAGAAGATCACTTTGGATGTATGAGATCTTATGCAACGACTATTTTAGTGGCACTTGCTAATCCCCTTTCTATCTTGACTTTTATAGGTCTTTTTGCGATCTTGGGTGTATCTACAAATGTAGAAAGTATTAGTTTAAAAATTGCTTTGGGAATAATAATTGGCGGAGGAGTCCAGTGGTTTGTAATAACTGGGGCCTTATCTCATTATAGAAAAAAAATAACATTAAAAACTTTAGAAACATTGAGGCATTATGCCAGTGTAATAATTATGTTAGGCGGAGTGGCAATCACTCTGTCATCATTTATAAAAAACTAAGATATAGCTTTTTCCTATAATCTTAAAAAAGGAGTAGTGAAATGGTAAAAAAATTAGACTCATACTTAAAGTATGATCCGAAGAATGAAAATGTAACAGTAGCAGTGGCAATGAGTGGAGGAGTAGATTCTTCAACAGTAGCGTATCTGTTAAAAAAACAGGGATACAAAGTTTTTGGAATCACAATGGAAGTATGGACCAGCGGGTCAGCATGCAGTACAAGTATAGACTTAAGTGATGCAAAAAAAGTATGTGATGATCTGGGGATAGAACATCATATGATTCGTTTAGGAGATGAATTCAAAGACATAGTAGTAGACAGCTTTGTAAATGACTATATGGAAGGAAGAACTCCTAATCCATGCATGGTGTGTAATAGATACATCAAGTTTGGAAGGCTGGTAGAATTAGGATTATCCCACGGAGCAGATTTTATAGCTACCGGGCATTATGCCAAGATAGAAAATGGGCTGTTAAAAATAGGTGACGATCCAAATAAAGATCAGGTATATTTCCTGTCTCAAATGAGAAAAGAAAATATAAAAAAATTAATGTTTCCAATAGGAGATCTTGAAAAGCCCCAGGTAAGAGAATTAGCTGAGCTATTAAATATCAGAGTATATGCTAAAAAAGACAGTCAGGAGATCTGTTTTGTAGAAGATGGTAAATTAGGAGAGTTCTTAAATGAGCTGACAGATGGTAAAGCCACATGTGAAGGTGAGATTGTTACAACAGACGGAAAGGTAATAGGTAAGCATAGAGGAGTTAGTTTTTATACTATTGGGCAGAGAAAAGGCCTGGGAATCAGTTACCCTACACCGCTTTATGTTGTTCAGATAGATGGGAAAAAAAATCGTTTGATAGTTGGAAATAATGAAGAATTATTCAGTTCATATTTGATAGCCGATAAGATAAATCTTTTGGGCTGCGAAATGATAGAAGATTTAAAAAATATGAAATTGAGAGCAAAGACTAGATCTCGGGATAAATTTCATCCTTGTACTGTAAAGGTTTTAGAAAATGATAAGATAAAGATAGATTTTACGCAAGAGAAGGTTAGAGCTATAACTCCGGGGCAAGGTGTGGTACTTTATAATTATGATGGTGAAGTCATGGCCAGTGGATTTATAGTTAAATAATAAGATTTAAAAAATTAAAATTATTTCCAATAATAAAGCCCAAGTCTAAAGACTTGGGCTTTTAAAATTATAAAAAATTAAGAACTAAAAATTATCTGTCCGCTGCCGTCTAGAGCCATGATTATTTTCATAGGATCATAGTCTCCAAAACTTCTATTCCAAGATATGATAGAAGCTAGAAGTAATGTTTTGTTGTTAAAGTTTTGTATTATTTTTTCACCTTTTTTCAATATAAGAAACGCTTTCACCTTATAGACACCTCCTGAAAGTAATTAAGGTAATATCTCCTCAATACGAGTATACCACCTATAATAGATAGAATAAAATTAAAACTCCATTAAAAATTTTATAAATTTACACTCCATAAAATTAATTTTTTTTAATATTTAATGATTGTTTAACCTGATTGTTATTTGTAAAAAAGACCTAAGGTATCACCAACAGCTCCGCCAATAGGGTATCCTCTAAAATACTCATTGCTTCTCGTCGTGAATAGCTCACTTTTTTTTAAGATTAATTTTTGATATATTACTATTTATTCGATAAGATAAGATTTTCCTTTATTTCAAATTAACTATTTCGTTTTTAACCTAACTTCAAAGTGTGCCGAAAGTCATCGAAATAATGCATGAGATGACAAAATATTACTAACTATTTACAAATAAAAAAAATAAACTAAATTTATTGAAAACTATAAAAAAGATTATATACTTAAATTAGGTATATAAAACTAACGTTTAAAAACAAAATTTAGATATTCTTTTATTTTTTATTTGGGAGGTGGATAGTTTGAAAAATATATTTCTGCTTTTTATCACGCTAAGCACTTCTCTTCTAGGGGAAAATGGGCTTTTTGAGTCTGCAATCTCTGAAGAAACAGGGAATTTTGAAAGTTCGATTTTAAAAGGTGATGAGGGAAGACCAAAATATGATTTGGGAGGATATGTCCGGGGAGATATCTTCCTGGAGAAGGATGGTGAGGTAGCTGATCAATATTTTGAAACCTCACTGCAGCTTAAGATCCCCAGAGAGCAAATCGGAATGGCATATGTGGACCTGAGGATAAAGTCGGAGGAGGACATGGTGTCTATAAGGGAAGGGTATCTGGACATCTATCTGGATAAATTTGACTTTAGAGTGGGGGAACAGGTGATTGTATGGGGTAGAGGTGATGGGGTAAACCCAACTGATAACCTAAATCCTAAAGACCTGGGTCTCTTTTCTCCCCAGGAGGATGACAGGAGACTGGCAAACTTCATGGCAAAAACCGACTATAATTTCTACCCATTCACCCTGCAGGGCGTTCTCATACCCAGATATAAGTTTTCAGAAATACCCATAGAACTGCCAGAGGGTGAATATGAGGAAAAATTTTCCGAAGCCTTAAAGCTTACATTTGAGGATCCTGCATTTGACGGATCGATCTCCTATTTTCATGGCTATTCCCCGGAATTTGGGGTTGCTGTGATAGATGGGGAAAGGGTAAAAAAGCCCTACAGGTATGATGTGCTGGGGGCTGATTTTGCAACAACATTAGGGGACTATGGATTCAGGGGTGAATTTGCTTACAAACATACAAAAAATTATAGGAAGAAGGATTATGTCCCAAATCCTGAAATAGAATATATAATGGGTATTGACAGGGAGATCGCAAAGGATCTTAATCTGATTTTACAGTATATGGGAACCTATGTAGTTGATTTTCGTGGGGAATACTCCAGTGAAATAGAGAGGTTTAACTCTGTCCTTGCCGGGCAGACCCAAAAACTGCAAAACTCTCTTGTCTACAGACTCTCCTGGGATCTCTTCTATGAAACTCTTAAATTGGAGAACCTGACAAACTACAACATAGACACAAAAGAGCTTTTTACCAGGATAAAAGCTGAATATAATATCACAGATGACCTCGTACTCACAGTGGGGGCAGATCTATTTTTAGGGGATAGTGGTACCCTTTTCGACCTAATCGGGGATAGGAAGACAAGCTGTTATGCAGAGATAAAATTAAATTTCTAGGGGTGAAAGCTATGTGGGGAAAAATTTCTAAGTTTTATATAAAGTACAGGTGGTTTCTTGTGGCCTTTTTTATAGTTATCGGACTTGTATTTGCCAGAAACATCCCCAGGACCCAGTTCGATGCCGATATAAAAAGCCAGCTCCCGGATGATATGCCATCCAGACTGAGGCTGGACAGGATAGAGGAGATTTTTGGCGGGACAGAGATAATAATGATAGGCCTGGAAACAGACAACATATTAAATGGGGACACATTAAAAAGGGTAAAGGATCTTTCAAAAGAGCTGGGTAAGATCCATGGTGTTGACAGAATAATGAGCCTTTCTGAAACAAATGACATAAGGTCTGTAAAGGGGGCGCTGCTGATCAGCCCCTTCTTAAAAAGAATACCAAGAAAAAAATCCGATTTTGAAGAGCTGAAAAAACATATAGTTGAAAATGATATGGTTTACGGGTCATTGGTATCCAAGAATTTCGATGCAGCCTCCATAGTGGTTTTTGTGGAGAAAAATATAAATGATGAGTATATAGTAGGGGAGATAAAAAAGACAATTGAAAAATACCCAGGAAAGGAAAAGGTAGAGATCGCTGGCTTGCCATATATCAGGTCTCTTGTCTCTCAATACATGAGAAAAGACATAAAAACCTTTATGCCTGTGGGGATACTCATCATGCTGATTTTTCTATATGTCTGCTTTAGGGAGTTAAAGGGGGTACTACTTCCCTTTGTAGTTGTAATACTTTCAATCTCAATTGCCATGGGTTCAATACGTCTATTTGGCTGGAAGATACAGTTTATTACCATTATATTACCGGTTATACTGATTGCAATTGCAAATGATTACGGCATCCATCTTATTGCAGAATACCAGTTTGAACTGAGAGAAAACCCGGATATGGATAAAGAAAAGTTAATCAAAAAAATTCTTAAATCACTTGGGGGTCCTGTTATTGCAGCTGGTCTCACTACAATTGCCGGACTGCTTTGTCTGGCAACCCATATAATAGTCCCTGCAAAACAGTTGGGGATACTTGCTTCTATAGGTATTGCATTTGCTCTGTTTTCAAGTCTGGTATTCATACCTGCATTCCTTGCCATACTGCCAAAATCAAAACCTAAGAGTAAAAAAACAGGAAGGGGGTCCCCCCTTGAAAAAATCCTGAAAATCCTGGCAGATACAGTGGCTGAAAAACCCAAAAAAGTTATTTTCGCCAGCACAGTCTTTGTAGTGCTGGCTTCCCTGGGAATATTCAAGATTGTTGTGGACACAAATCCGGTAAACTATTTTCCAAAACACTCCCCCATTGTCAGAGCGGACAACTTTATAAATGAAAAATTTGGCGGTTCCACCACAATATCCGTACTTGCAAGTGGAGATCTAAAAGATCCAAAGATAATGAAAGATTTGGATACATTGGGCAAAAAAATGGAGAGCAGGGAGATAGTGGGGAGTGTTAGTTCTATTTCCGATGTAATGAGAAAGATGAACAAGGTCCTAAATAACGACGACCCGGAATTTGACCGGGTGCCTGAAAACACAAGAACAATCTCAGAGTACTATCTGCTCTATTCCATGAGTGGAGACCCTGAGGATCTTGAAAAGTTGATTGACTTTAACTATGAAAATGCCCTTATTACAGAGAGGGTAGCCAGTAAAAGTGTCAAGGCGATACAGGATGAATTAAGGGTCATAAAGAATGATATCGAGTTTGAAAATTCACCCTTTAAACTGATCGGCGGCTTCGGCGATATACTTGCAGAGCTTGTGACAGCCGTTGTAAGGGGGCAGCTGCTGAGCCTTGCACTGTCTATGACGGTAGTTGCTGTTATAGTAGGATTTCTATTCCGGTCTATGTGGGCAGGACTATTCTCAACAATCCCCATATGCTCTGCCATCCTGGTACTTTTCGGTCTCATGGGATATTTTGGAATAGAGTTAAACATAGTCACCGTAATGCTAACCTCGATAATGATAGGGGTGGGGGTGGACTATACAATCCATTTTTTATGGAGGTACAGGGTGTATAAAAGAATGGGGGAAACAAGTGGGGAGGCTGCTAAAAAGACCCTTACCACAGTGGGCAGGGGAATTGTATTCAATGCCCTCTCCGTTATAGTAGGTTTTTTGGCCCTGCTGCTTTCAAACTTTCTCCCTGTACAGT
Organism: Psychrilyobacter piezotolerans; assembly: GCF_003391055.1. NCBI lineage: Bacteria > Fusobacteriati > Fusobacteriota > Fusobacteriia > Fusobacteriales > Fusobacteriaceae > Psychrilyobacter > Psychrilyobacter piezotolerans. The sequence continues at coordinate 37,954 of NZ_QUAJ01000019.1, read as the reverse complement.
TCTTCGGGTTCCTTGTGGTGGTGTCTATCACAACCTGTCTTATAGCTGCTATTGTAACTCTTCCTGCCATGTGTATTGTGTTCGATCCAAAATTTTTAAGATAGGGGGAAATGCCATGAAGAAACTTTTATTTTTATTCTTTTTAATTTTCAACATGAGTTTTGGTCAAAATTATACAGCTGATGAAATAGTGGATACTTATAAAGAAAAACTTAAATTGGATGGTTCAGAAGCCGTCATGAGGCTTGTGATCTACGACAACAGGGGAAACATGAGGGTCAGAAAAATTGCAGCAGTCACCAAACTCTATGACAAGGGGGAAACAAATAAGATACTCATGAGGTTTTTGGAACCAAGGGAGATAAAGGGAACAAGTTTTTTGACATACAACTATGACAGTTCAAAGGACAATGACCAGTGGCTGTATCTCCCGTCACTTAGGAAGATAAGGAGGATTGTTTCATCTGAAAAAGGGAACAGCTTCATGGGGTCGGAGTTTACCTATGCAGACATAGGTGGGATTAAAATCACCGACTTCAATTTCAAGCTGTCGGGGGAAAAAATGGTCAACAGGGAAGCCTGCTGGGAGATAGAACAGGTGCCCATAAATGAGGAGAAAGAGGAAGAGTACGATTTTTTAAAAAAGATTATCTACATATCTAAAAAAGATTTTATCATAAGAAGGGCCCTGTATTACAACTTTGACGGTGAGCCCAGAAAAGAGTTTAGCGTCCTTTCCATAAAAGAGGTGGACCTGGAAAAAAAAAGGTACAGATTGACACATATGGTCATGAAAAACCTGGAAAATGAAAGAGTTTCGGAGATGATAACGGACCAAATAGTCTTGAACAGAGATGTAAAGGATGAGTACTTTTCCTTCAGGTACCTGAAAAGGGAGTGAGAAAAAAAAACTTCGGCTAATGCTGAAGATTTTTTTTCAGTAAAAATTTGTACAAGTCGGATAGATTAAGTTATTTATTTGTTTGTCTTAAATTATTAATAAAAAAAATGTTTGACAAGGAAAAGAAATTAAGGATATAATCAATTATAAAATTGAATATGAACTTCGGGGCAGGGTGTGATTCCCTACCGGCGGTAATAGTCCGCGAGCGTAAGCTGAACTAGTGAAATTCTGGTACCGACAGTGATAGTCTGGATGAAAGAAGTTTTTTAATAAAATTTTAATTTATAAAGTTTAAAAGCATTTTTTCTTTTTGCTGCATTCTTAATAAGCTCAGAGAAAAATGTTGTTAACAAAATTATGAATTAATGAAAATTATTAAAAGTCCAAAGCCTCAAGTAAAAAACTTGAGGCTTTTTTTATAAAAAAAAATAAAATATACGGGGGAAAAAATTATGAGAACATTTGAAGGAAATTTTAACGGAGAAAACATCAGAGTAGGAATAGTATGCGGAAGATTTAATGAATTTATCACTTCTAAATTATTAGGAGGAGCTAAGGATGCTCTGGTTAGACATGGTGTAAATGATGAAAATATAGATATGGCATGGGTTCCGGGAGTATTTGAAATGCCGCTGATAGCTAAAAAAATGGTAGAAACTAAAAAATATGATGCTGTAATAGCTTTAGGAGCAGTAATAAAGGGATCAACACCTCATTTTGACTATGTATGTGCAGAAGTATCTAAAGGAATAGCAACTGTATCTATGGATGCTGGAATTCCTGTGATTTTCGGAGTTTTAACAACTAACACAATAGAGCAGGCTATAGAAAGAGCAGGAACTAAAGCAGGGAATAAAGGGTTTGATGCAGGAGTATCAGCTATAGAGATGGTAAATCTGATCAACACAATAGGATAAGGAAGAGGAAAATTGAAAATGGATAATGAAAAATTGAAAATTTAAGTAACAGAGTTATATAGAAGGAAAAAGAGGTATCAGGAGATAAAGTGAATAATTACTAATAAAAAAGCTCTGTGAAACTCTAAGTGAAAACTCAGTGAATCTCTGTGTTGAAAGATTTTAATTGGTGACAAAGAAAAAAAAGAATTTTTAGTCGCAGATTACGCAGACTAACACAGATTAAAAGATTGGAGAAAATTAGTGTAGATTGGTGGTAAAAATAGGATAAAAAATGGGGAGGGTTAACTGTGGTGAATTTAGACGAAAAATATATGGAATTAGCCCTGGAGCTGGCTGCCCTAGGTGAGGGAAATGTAAATCCTAATCCCATGGTAGGATCGGTAGTTGTAAAAGCTGGTAAAATAATTGGAAGGGGTTACCATAAAAAATATGGCGGACCCCATGCAGAAGTTTTTGCATTGGATGAGGCCGGGGTAGAAGCTTCTGGAGCTACTATCTATGTGACTTTGGAACCGTGTTCCCACCATGGGAAAACTCCTCCCTGTGCTGAAAAAATAATTAAGATGGGAATTAAACGATGTGTGATCGCTGCTCTGGATCCCAATCCCCTGGTAGCAGGGAAAGGTGTTAAACTTTTAGAAGATGCAGGGATAGAAGTAAAAATTAATGTTTTAAAAGATGCAGCCTTAAAACAAAATATTGTATTTTTTAAATATATAGAGGAAAAGATTCCCTATTTATTTTTAAAGTGTGCCATCACCCTGGATGGAAAGATAGCCACTAAAAGCGGGGATTCCAAATGGATCTCCAATGAAAAATCAAGGGCCAGGGTACAGGAACTTCGGCATAAATATATGGGAATAATGGTAGGGATAAACACCCTTTTAGGAGATAACCCCAGACTGAATGCAAGGATAGAGGGAGGAAATAACCCCCATAGAATAGTTGTGGATCCGGGCTTAAAAACACCGGAGGATTATAATTTTATCCAGAATAACAGTGACAATAAATCTATAATAATCACTTCCAAAGGGAATATCCACAGTGAAAAACATGTGAAATTCGAAAAAAATTATAAGGTGAAGTTTATATTTTTAGATGGAAATCGATTTTTAATGGAAGATATATTAAAAGAGATCGGTAAATCAGGAATAGATTCCATCCTGTTGGAAGGCGGAAATTCCATGATATCCATGGCTTTTAAAGAAAAGGCCTTGGATGGAGGAGAGATATTCATTGCTCCAAAAATAACAGGAGATAATGGTGCCATACCATTTATAAGCGGTTTTAATATAGGAACCATGAAAGAGAGTATAGAGTTAAAAGATGTGAAGTTTAAAGTCTATGGAGATAATGTAGCAGTAGAATTTAATTTATAAGGAGAAAAATTATGTTTACAGGATTAGTAGAGGAGATGGGGGAAGTAATCGGTCTGGAAACAGGAGATCTTTCACTTAAAATAACACTGAGGTGTGAAAAAGTAATCGAAGGAGCTAAATTAGGAGACAGTATTGCGACCAATGGAACCTGTCTGACTGCTACTAAGATAGGCGGAGATTATTTCCAAGCCGACATAATGCATGAAAGTGTAAAAAGAACCAACCTTAAAAGATTAAAGGTTGGAGATCGTGTAAATTTAGAAAAATCTATAACTTTGGCAACTCCCCTGGGAGGGCATCTGGTAACGGGAGATGTAGATGGTGAAGGAATGATATCTAATATTTATTCCGATGGAATAGCAAAAATCTATGTGGTAAAGATAGAGCCGCGACTTATGAAATATGTTGTGGAAAAGGGCAGAATTACCCTGGATGGAGCCAGTCTGACTGTAGTAGATTTTGGAGATGATTTCTTGAGTGTATCCCTGATTCCTCATACCCAGGAGATGATAACTTTGGGGAGCAAAAGTGTAGGAGATTATCTCAATGTAGAGACCGATCTCATCGGGAAATATGTGGAGAGGATGATGAACTTTAAGGAGAGTCCTGTCACTGAGAAAAAAAGTAAGATCACAGAAGGTTTTTTAGCTGAAAATGGATTTTATTAGACCCAGGTAAGAAGTAAAAACTAAAAAAGATTAATCACAAAGAAAAGAGGACACTAAGGCATACGGAGAAAAAATAAAATATACAATTGATAACCCAAAAAACTTAGCCACTAATAAACACCAATTATCACTAATAAAATTGAATACATTTAAATTATTTTATTAAGTTTTAGGTACACTTAATTTTAATACTCGTATATCGATTAGTGTAGATTGGTGGCAAAAAAAATCTGTGTAACATCTATAAAAGTTTAGGAGGAAAATAACTATGTTAGATAATATAAAAGATGCAATTGAAGATATAAAACAGGGAAAGATGATAATTGTAGTAGACGATGAAGACAGAGAAAATGAAGGGGATATAGTAATGGCTGCGGACATGGTATCCTATGATGCCATTAATTTTATGGCAGTTCATGCCAGAGGACTTACTTGTATTCCAATGGACAGAATGAGAGCCAGGGAATTAAAGTTAAATCAAATGGTAGGAAATAATACCGATCCCCATGGGACAGCCTTTACAGTATCTGTAGATTCAAAGGATACTACTACAGGAATATCCATCAGAGACAGGGTACAGACTATAAAAGATCTATCCGATAGAAATAAAGGTGCTGATGACTTTAACAGACCGGGACATCTATTTCCCCTTGTGGCTAAAGATGGTGGAGTTCTGATCAGAAACGGTCATACAGAAGCATCTGTAGATTTTGCACGTTTAGCAGGGCTGAAGCCGATGGGTGTAATTTGTGAAATTTTAAAAGACGACGGTACTATGGCAAGGTTAGATGACCTGAAGATCTTTGCCAAAAAGCATAATTTAAAACTTGTAAGTATAGAAGATCTTATAAAATATAGAAAAGAAAATGACGTTTTAGTAAACGAAGTGGCAGTAGCCAAGATGCCTACCCAGTGGGGAGATTTTAATCTTCATGCCTATGAAAACTGCCTGGATGATAAAGAGCATATTGCCCTGGTAAAGGGAGATGTAAAGGGTAAGGAAGGGGTATTGGTAAGGATCCATTCCGAATGTTTTACAGGAGATGTATTGGGATCCCGTAGATGTGACTGTGGTTCCCAATTACACAAGGCTATGAAAACTATAGATGAGAAAGAAGAGGGAGTTATCCTTTATCTGCGTCAGGAAGGAAGAGGTATCGGTCTTTATAATAAGATGAAGGCTTATAATCTGCAGGATGAAGGGCTGGATACTGTAGAAGCCAATGAAAAACTGGGATTTGAAGCAGATCTAAGAGATTATGTATTGGGATCTCAGATATTAAAAGATTTAGGAGTAAAATCGGTTAAACTTATGACAAATAATCCCAAGAAGATAGAAGGACTAAAATCTTACGGAATAGATGTTGTAGAGAGAGAAAATATCGAAATTACACCCAATGAAGAGAATAAAAGATATTTAAAAACTAAGAAAGAAAAATTAGACCATATGCTGGAAGAGGTATAAAATGGGTCTCAATTGGTAGATAAAAAAGACAGATATTAAAAAATATCTGTCTTTTTTACTTATTTATATATTCCTTGTTTTTTCCAGATATCTTTTGGAGGCTATTTTTATAAAATTATTTTTGAAACCTTTTTTTAGGATATTTTCTGCTATCTCACTTTCTGTATATTCCAGATGTTTTTTCAATAGATCTTCTAATATTCCCAGGTCCTTTTCATTTATATCAAAGCATTCCACCATATCCATATTTATATTACCTTCTAAAAATTTTTCTTTCAACAGATAGGCTGTTCCTCCGCTCATTCCTGCTCCAAAATTGTTTCCTGTATTTCCTAAGATAACAACGTGACCGCCGGTCATATATTCACACCCATGGTTTCCTATACCTTCTACCACAGCAGAAGCTCCGGAGTTTCTCACTGCAAATCTTTCTCCTGCACTGCCGTTTAAGTATAATTCTCCTCCTGTAGCTCCATATAATACTGTGTTTCCGGCAATACATCCCATATCAGACGGGTAATCTGCTTCCTGAGGTTTTTTAATTATGATTGTTCCCCCGGAGAGACCCTTGGCTACATAGTCATTTCCATAACCCTCTAAGGTTATTTTCTGTCCCTTCACAGCAAAGGCTCCAAAACTCTGTCCCGAATATCCCCTGAGGTTTATATTTAAATTTGTTTTTCCATTATTCTCAAAGGCCTCTAACTGAGCTTTTCCAGCTATTGTAGTCCCAAAAGATCTGTTTGTATTATCAATTATTCCGTGATATTCCAAATTTCCGTGATTTGAATTTTGACATATCACTTCATTTAGATGATCCACTGTATTGATATTCCCACAGTATTCTTTTTGGCTTCTAACCTCCCTGAAGATAGGATCAAAATTTAATTTAGATTTTTTATATCCAGAACCCAAATCGGAGGATAATAAAGAGGATCTTCCAATTATCTCCTCTAGACTTTTAGCTCCTATGGATCCCAGTAATTCCCTTATTTCACTAGCTATAAATTTTAGATATATGATGATATCTTCCACCGACCCGGTGAATTTTTTCCTCAATTCTTCCTTCTGGGTTGTTATTCCCACAGGACAGGAATTGGTATGACACCTTCTGCAGAAGATACATCCTTCAGCAACAAGGAGTCCGCTTCCAAAGGCATACTCATCTGCTCCCAGAAGAGCTGCTACAACAATATCGTATCCTGTTTTTATTCCTCCGTCTACCTGGAGTTTAACCAGATCTCTCAGATCATTTTCACATAACACCTTATGGGTATCTGAAAGTCCTAATTCCCAAGGGGTAGCTGCAAATTTCATAGATGAAGAAACTGCCGCTCCTGTTCCCCCGTCAGATCCTGATATAACGACCTTGTCTGCCCCTGCTTTTACTGTCCCGCTGGCTATTATACCTACTCCCTTTTCACTGGCCAGTTTCACACTTACCCTGGCATCTGTGTTTAAGTTTTTGAGGTCAAATATCAGCTGAGCCAGATCCTCTATGGAATAGATATCATGATGGGGCGGCGGCGAGATAAGATCTGTTCCGGGAACTGTATTTCTTACTTTTCCTATAATCTCACTTACCTTATGCCCCGGAAGATGTCCTCCCTCCCCGGGTTTTGCTCCCTGAGCCATCTTTATCTGAAGTTCCCTGGCATGCATAAGATAGTTTGTTGTTACACCGAATCTTCCGCTGGCTACCTGCTTTACCTGGGATATACGGTTATCCCTCAGTCTGTCATTATCTTCCCCCCCTTCACCGGAATTTGACATTGCTCCTATGGAATTAAATGCCATAGCTATAGTCTCATGGGCTTCCTTGGAAAGAGCTCCAAAGGACATTGCTCCTGCTACAAATCTTTTTAATATATCTTCTTCAGATTCAACTTCCCATAATGGAATAGGATTATTTTTCAAATTGAAATGATCCCTCAGTGTTCCCTTTACCCTATGGAAACTGTCGCTGTATTCCTTATATTTCATATAGTCCTTTGAAGATATTGCCTCCTGGAGTTTTTTTACCATATCATACGAATTTTTATGAGCTAGTCCATTTTTTAAAGAGATAAACTCCCCAATGCTTTTCCTGTGGGAATATCCAGCTTCTTCTCTGAGGATTACTTCTTTTTCTATATCCTCTATATTCAGTCCGTCAAGATCCGAAGATGTATTTCCCATATATTTACTGCAGAGTTCACGGGATAAACCGATCCCTTCAAATATTTTAGCTCCCCTGTAGGATGCTATGGAAGATATTCCCATCTTGGACATTATCTTCTGTATCCCGTCATCTACTGCTTTTAAATATTTAGCTGTGTCCAGTTCTTTAACTGCAAGATACTCCAATACAAGATATGGGTTCACAAGATCTGCCCCGTACCCGATAAGAAGGGCATAGTGGGTAATTTCACGGATCTCGCCACTCTCTGCAGCCAGTCCTATTCTTCCTCTCAAACCTGCTTTCACAAGGGCATGATGTACTGCGGATATGGCAAGTAATGTAGGAATGGATCTTTTGCTTCCTCTGTCGGTCAGGATGATATTTTTATTTTCTTTTGCTTTTGACAGGGCATTTTCTACGATCTCTTTTAAGGATTTTTCCATATTTTTTTCAAATGCCGTTGAAATTACGGCTGAGTTTTGTTTTTTTAACCCACTTATATATTTATTTTCCACTATGGGAGAGGTAAACTGGTGGATAATTCCCCTGTCTTCGGTGGAATCCAAAATATTTTTTCTCCCTCCAAAATGGGAAGTGATAGAAAATATTGATTTTTCCCTGATGGAATCCGTCGGAGGATTGGTTACCTGGGCAAATTTCTGCTTGAAATAATCAAAGAATAATCTGGGATTTTTTTCATCCAGGACAGCCAGAGGCGCATCGTAATTTGTAGATGCTACCATTTCTTTCCCTTCTATAGCCAGGTGCTCTATAGACATATCTATATCTTCCTTGGTATATGAATATCGGTCTAAAAGATTTTCTATCTCCCCTATCTCCATATGAGCCTTCATTTCCTCTGCCCTGCTGTATTTTTTTAGATTTTTTATCTCTTCAGTGTAATCTGTAGTACTTATGATCCTTTCTATTATCTCGTTTCTGGTCAGAAGTTTTTTTTCTATAAGGTCTAAATGGAGAAATTCCCCCGCACTTAACTTACCGCTACAGGCAATCTTTGAAAAATCTGTATCCAGCACTCCCATCTCTGAAGAGATAATGAGTTTATTATCCGTGGTAATTGTATATCTCATAGGTCTCAGACCATTTCTGTCCAGGGATGCAAAGATCTCATCCCCATTGGATGTAATAAGTCCCGCAGGTCCGTCCCAGGGTTCCATTACCAAAGATTTAGCCTCATAATATTCTTTTAAGTTTTTTTCTAAATTATTATTTTTTTCCCACGCCTGGGGAACCAGGGTAGTAACTATCTCAGGGAGTTTTTTCCCTGTATACATCATAAATTCCACCACACTGTCGAGATTGGCACTGTCGGAATTTTCAGAACCGGTAAGGGGAAATATATTTTCTATCTCATCTTTTAGGTACTCTTTGGAGTAAGTATCATTTTTTCTGGCTTCTATCCAGGCTGTATTACCATTTATTGTGTTGATCTCTCCATTGTGCTCTAAAATCCTGAATGGCTGGGCCAGATCCCATGAAGGGAGGGTATTTGTACTGAACCTCTGATGAATCATTACATAGGCAGATTTGAAACTTTCCTCGGAGAGGTCTGTATAAAAATCATTGAATTGTTTGGGAGTAATAAGTCCCTTATAAACTACCGTCTTATTGGAAAAGGAAGCAAAATAAAAGTCTTTTTTGAATATTCCTTCAGCAGAAATCCTTTTTTCTATATTTCTTCTGAGAGTATATGCAGAAAAATTATTTTTACTTTGAGGGATCTCTATAAAATATTGATATATATATGGAAGAGATTTTCTTGCACTACTTCCAAGAATCTCCTCCTTTACAGGGACTTCTCTTTCAGCCAGGATAAACGCTCCGGCAGAAGAGGCCTCCTCTAAAATTATGTCTATACAGGTTTTTCTTAAAATTTCATTTTTAGGAAGAAATGTCATAGCCACATGATAATCACCGTCTATACCTGTTTTTTCTTTAAAAAATTCTCTGGGGATCTGAACCAGAAGACCGGCGCCGTCGCCACTGCCGTCTCTTAAAGTTCCTCCCCGGTGTTCCAACCTGTTTAATATTTTTATACCCTCTCTGACTATCTGGTGCTGGGGGATATTGTTTATATCAGCTACTACTCCTATTCCACAATTTGAATGTTCCTTCATAAATTCCTCCTTTATTTCAAGTCTCTACCTACATTTATAGTATAATCATATTATATTTATACATTTTACATATATATATTGAATGATTTATTCATTAATGATATATTTTTTGAATGGTAATGTCAATTGTTTTTTTATAAAAGTATTAATTTTTTTATTTAAGCAATTTTATCATAGTCGGGGAAAAAATATTTGAAATAAAGGAGAAACTTTGAAAGAAGAAAAATGTCGCCGCGACACCTTTAAAATAGATAATATTGCAAAATTAAAAATAAAAACATTTTTTTGACAAACTTGAGAGATAATCATATATATATAATGAAGCTAAAAAAGGGGGAGCCTTTTAAAAGAATTGGAACTTTATGAACATCGAAATAAAAAAGCTTCTACAAATATGCATATAAGGGGAACTATATGAAAATAGGAAATTTTACAGAAAATAATAACCTTACTAAGGACACGATTAGGTATTATATAAGCCTTGGAATTCTTAATCCTAAAAAAATAAATAATCAATATGATTTCACAGAAAATGACCAGAAAACGTTGAACCAGATTCTGCGTCTAAAATCTTTAAAGTTTACTTTGAGTGAAATTAAAAGTATTATTTTAACCAAAAGATTAGGAAACCTCGATTCAAAAACCAGTTCTTATTTATATAAAAAATACTATCTGGAAAAAAGCAAGGAAATAAAAGAAGAAATCGAATCTCTAAGACAAATGGATAAAGAACTTAATAAGGAGATTGGAAACTTACTTTCACAGGAGGATAACTCAAAAATAAAGATAGGAATCCCTTTAAACAGCCTTCATCTGTTACGATGTCCTTTCTGTCAGTCCGATCTCGGAATTTATAAAGGGAGTATAGAAGACAATCAAATTTTAGAAGGAGTTCTTAGATGTCATTGTCAAAAAGAGTATCTAATTAAAGATGGGATTCTTATTGTTTCTGATACTCCTTTTGAGAGCCGGTATGACTATCCTGAAGACTTTTTATTAAGTTATATTAATAATACCAGGGATGAATTATTAGAGAATGTTTACAAAAATTCAGCATGGTTTTCCAATATAATTCCCAATAATTTTTTGAAAAATAAGACTTTATTGGAGATAGGAAGCGGTATAGGTTTTTTTCTGAACAATATTTATGATAATCTCAGTGAAGATACTACCTATATTTCTGTAGATTTAAATTTGGATTCACAAATTTTTCTAAAAAAAAGACTTGAAAGGAAAGGTATCAAAAAAAAAATAATTTTTATCTGTTCAGATGTTGAAGAGATACCAATAAAGATGAATAGTGTTGATATTCTCGTAGATTATCTGACCAGCAGTAATTTTTCCTTTAGAAATAGAGGTTTTCTTATTGAAAATTTAGAAAAATATTTAAAAAAGAACTCAGCTCTTTTGAGCGGATATATTATCTTTGAAAAATTTAAAAAGAATTCACGTATCAAACCAGATTTCAGAAAATATTTAATCTTAAAAAATATTGAAACTAAACTATTTGAAATGAATTATAAGGTTTTATCCCAAAAACAGCTTCCTTCCTTTTTTATTGATGGAGAGTTAGGGAAATATGAGGATTTTACCGTTCCTGGAGAAATAATTTCAACATATCTATACTTTGGTAAAAGGTAGGGTTAACTCCACCTTTTACCATTTTTATTATTAATTTTTTTTATTTTGGCTATTGCTGTCGCCTTATATCTATATTTTATAATAAGATTAAGATAATAAAATATTGGGGAGGAAAGAGATGAATAGTTATTTAAAAAATAAACTGATATATTTCCCGGGGATATTTATATCTCTATTGGGGTCGGTATTATTTTCATTTGCTACAGGGATGTATTTATTGGATGTAACCCATCAGGGGACATCGTATGCTTTTAATATAATATTATATACAATACCGGTTGTTGTTTTATCACCGATTTTTGGGATATTTGTAGACAGGTACTCCAAGAAAAAACTTATAATCTTAGGAGATTTTTTAAATGCTCTTCTAATGTTTGGAATCTTCTATATGTGGAATTCTGTAGATAATCTCACTTTAATCTACGCAGGTTCTGTATTCACCAGTATATTTTCTCTGCTTGTATCCATAGGATTTGAAAGCGGAATAGCTCAGATGTTTGAAAAGGATTGGCTGGTAAAGGCTAATTCTTTATCATCCATAATCAGTTCAGGAAGCAGGATAGCAGGGCCATTTTTAGGAGGATTGGTATATGCATTTATTGATATAAGAACCTTTATTTTATTCAACGGAATTTCGTTCTTATTTTCTATGATTATAGAGACCTTTTTAACTATACAGGATGTCAAAACAGAAGCAGAGAAAAAAGAAAAGATATCTCTGACTAAAGGCTTAAGGTATATGATGGTGGATAAAAAGTTAAAAAAATATGTTGTTTTATTAATTATTTTAAACTTTTCATTCCCAATGGCAATAGTAGTTCCTATTCCATATCTTATTACAAATTATTTTCCATAGGATTAATAGTTGGAGCTATGATAATAGGGAAATTTAACTTCAAATTGACACCTAAATTGATAAAAGTGTTATTTATTGGATTTATAGGAGTAAACATTCTATTTTTAATTCCAATATTTGCAGATTTAGACCAGATGGTAACTATAACAATCTATTCCATTGGAATGTTTCTGACAGGAGGACTGGCTGCTTCAGTAGATATTCCCTTATTTACTTATTTTCAACAGGAACTGCCGGATAATATCAGAGGACAGATAATAGGACTGTTCATAGGAATGGTAAAAACAATAATGCCCATAGCATTATTATTATCCGGGAAGATCATCGATATGAGTACACCGGGTTACAGCATAATCCTAGGTGTAGTTCCCATAGCAATATCACTGGTATTTTTATTGTTAACTCCTCCACAGGACAGCAGTATTTATCTCGGAGGGGAGGGGGATGTATTCAAATAAAGGGCACCACCAAGACTTCTAAAGATAGCTTGTGCATCTAAGAATCTTGCAGGGCTTAGAAGGGAAATTAGAGAGGCGGAAAATTGTGGTTAATGGAGAGCTATCCTTTCACCATAAACACAGGGTTTGAATTATAAAAATAAAAGACCTCCCAGCTGTAATAGTCATACAGTGAAGAGGTCTTTATTTGATTTTTATCTGCTTATGTTAATTAGTCGGAAAAAACAGGAAAAAGTTTTAAAATTATTCACACTACCTTTTTATATAAATGTTTTAAATATTTCTAATTTTCCTTCTATGCATATATTTAATTCAGGAGGGATATACCAAGTTTCACCTTTTTTTACAGGATAGATTACTCCTTCACAATTTAGGTTGCCTTCTCCTTCCAATATAGAGTAGATCATAAAGGAGTCTTTATCTATATCTTTAAACTTTTCCTGAATGAGAAATTTATCTATATTAAAATATTCACCTCTAATAATTTCCTGCTTCGTTCCCCCTGAAACTTCTATATTTTTTCTATTTTCATCACTACTGATTTGGGGAACATTTTGATAACCTATAACTTCTATGGCTTTATCAAAATGAAGGTCACGAAGTTTCCCATCTATTAGCCTGTCAAAATCATAGATTCTATAGGTTGTGTCTGAATTTTGTTGGATTTCGCAAATTAATACACTCCCTTCTAAACTTGCATGGACTAGTCCAGGAGTAATATTTATAAAATCTCCTTTTTTTACAGAGATTACGTTAAATAAATCATTAAAATCTTTATTTTTAGTTTTTTTTATAAACATTTCTTTAGTCATCCCTTTTCTTAATCCCATAATTAATTTAGCATCGGAACTAGCTTCTAATATATACCATGATTCTGATTTGCCAAATTCTTTTTCGACCCCAAGTGCATATTCATCACTTGGATGTACTTGAACAGATAATCTGTCATTTACATCGAGATACTTTATAAGTAATGGGAATTTATCTTTATATTTATCATATACCTCGCCTCCTACAAGTTTTTCTTTGTATTCTAAAAGCAGTTCATCTAAATCTTTACCTTTTAAGCTGCCATTGTCCACTATACTCATTCCATTTTTATGGGAGCTTACTTCCCAGGATTCTCCATATGAATCTTTGGTAGGAAGATTTATTCCCAGGTTTTCTTTAAAACCTCTTCCACCCCATACTTTTTTTTTAAATATTTTTTTAAATTTAAGCGGATATAATTTTTTCATAATGTATCTCCTTTACATTTTATTTATCGCAGATATAATGTCATATCTTTAATTTAAAATAACTTCTATTAAAAGTTTGGTTCCTTATGTTTTCCTAAATTTATCAAAAATTCATATTTTTTTATGATTTCTATTATTTTCTTAGGTGAGGATGTATTATGAGCTTTCTTTAGAAAATCATAGGATTTTACCATCTCTAAAAACTTAGACAGAGCAAAAAAGTGTTCACTGTCATCTACAGATGAAAAAGCTAATACAGTATTAACAGGGATTCCTCCTGAAAAATAAACTGGCTGAGTCAACGTTATTAAACACATCCCTGTTTTTTTGACATATTTTTTTTCAGTATGGGGAATAGCTAAATTTGGCGCTATAACCATATATGGGCCAAATCTACTTATGACTTTTATCATTTCAGTTGAATAATTCCCTTCCACATATCCCTCTCTATAGAGTATATTTCCTGCTTTTTTTATTGCTTCTTCCCAGGTTTTTATATTGAGGTTCAACTCTATATTACTTTGAAGAAGAAGTTCTGAAAGGATGGGAGGTTCTCCCTTTGTATCATCGATAAGTTTATTTCCAAGGTGTTTTTTTAATTCATTTATAATTATTTTTTCATCTTTTATTACAGCTCCCTTTCTTAAACTTTTTAAAATATTTGAAATTAGTATTTTTTTATTGTATTTAGGAAGATTATATTTTTCTAATTTTTTTAATTCCTCTGTATTTAATATTGTCTTTACATGAATTACAGGGATTTCTGTGTTAAATTCATTAATTTCTAAGGTTGTTATTATTAAATCTGGCGTTTCTTTCTTCTCTACAATAGTTTTTTCCAGTTGATTTAGCGGGATAGTCTTTATTATATTGATATCGTAATTTTCTTTTAGTTGTTGTTCTATTAACTTAGATGTTCCTAAGCCGCCTCCACAAACCAGTAAAATCTTTTTAGTTTCTTTTTTTTGGTATAAATTTCGATCTACAGCTCCTTTGAAATGTAATACTAAAAAACAAACTTCTTCTTGAGGAAATGGTTTTTCTAAAAAATCTTCTAAAATTGTGATAGAATTTTTGGTTATCTCGAATAATTTTGGATATTCTACAATAACTTCAGTGTAAATAGAATTTTTTAGTTCGATATTATTTTTTATCCTATGAATAGCAGGCTTAATATGATTTAATAACCCATTAATTAAAAATTCATCCTTTGATAGATCTAAACAAATTTCCTTACCAAATTTCCTTATTATTTTTTTTGTCATAGTTTCAATTTCAATCCAGTTTTTATAAAAAGACATATTGGTGTTATAACTATGACTTCCCAAGAAATAATCAGTCAGTTTAAATATCTCAAATTCATTGAGATTTATCTGGTAGTTTTCTTCTAGTATAGGGATTGTTTTTGAAACTGCCGAAATTTCCTCAGTTGCAGACATAAACTTTTTATTAGGTGAAGAATTAAGGTAAAACTCTTCTTTAATTCTAGAAATCATTATAAGGGTATAATTCCTAATAATAGAATAAGCTTCATCGGAGATCACTTTATCGATTAATTTGGTAATATCATCAATAAAACTATTGATATGTTTTATATCAATCCCTTTAAAATTTTTTTGAATCAAAATAGATGTATATGTTTTTTCCAAAGATTTCGAACAACCAATCTTAAAATGATCATTCAATATTTTTAACTGCAACCTTCTAACATCTTCCTCTTTCCCTTCTAAAAGTAGACCTTTCTTTGGATTTATAATTAATTCTAGATTGTATTTCGAAAGTACTTTTTTTATCCCTTTTAAATCATTTTTTATTGTTGTACGGCTCAAATCAAATTCTTCACACAAATGAGAAATATTAATTTTTCCTTTAAAAAGTATAGAAATTAAAATAGAAATATCTCTATATTCTAAAAAAAATATTTTATGAAAATTTTCGAGTAAATAATTTTTTACCTTCTGTGGATTAAAAAGTTCTATCTCTCCCTTGGGTTTTTTTATCACTTTACCCGCTTTATTATCTAAAAGAAATTCATTTATTTTATCTATATCGTACCTGATTGTTCTCTCACTCATATTAATAAAATCAACCATTTCTTTCAATATTCCTTTTCCATTATTATTAATTAGATATTCAATAATGAGAAGCATTCTTTTATTTAGCATTTTTCTATACCCCCTTAAGAACTATAACAATAATTATACAATAAATAAAATATAATTACATGGAATGATTTTTTCATAAAAAATTGCAAAAAATATACAGTTTTATTTTTTTAAAATCAGTGTTATTATTTTTTTAAATAAAATATAAGGGGGCATATTATGAATTTAACTGATTTAACCAATGAAAATCTAATTATTTTAGACTTGGAAGCAAAATCCAAAGTAGAAGCTATTGAAAAATTAGTGGAGCGTTTGGACTGTGATGGGGTTTTGAAATCCAAAGAAGAATTTCTTTCTGCAGTACTAGAAAGAGAAAAAGTTTCTCCTACAGGGTTAGAAGAAGGGCTTGCAATTCCCCATGGAAAATCAGATGCAGTAAATAAAGCTGCTTTTGCTGTAGCAAGATTAAATAATCCTATTGAAGATTGGGAATCTATTGATGAGGATAACGAGGTAACCTTGGTATTTTTAATAGCTATTCCAAAGGCTGAACAAGGGTCAACTCATATAGAAGTATTAACAGAGCTTACGACCTCTTTCATGCGTGAAGGATTTATTGGAAATTTACAAAAGGCTAAAACTCCAAAAGATTTAATTGCCGTTTTAGAAAAAGAAATTATGGAAGAAGAAACTATCGAATATTCTAAAGACTCTAAATTAATTCTTGCTATTACAGCTTGTGCCACTGGAATAGCACATACATATTTAGCAGCAGAGGCTTTGGAAAAAGCCGGGGCAAAAATGGGCATTCGAGTAATTAGTGAGAAACAGGGAGCTAGTGGTATAGAGAATAAACATACACAAGAATTAATTGAAAAAGCAGATGCAGTAATAATTGCTACAGATGTGGCGCCTAAAGATATAGAACGATTTGCTGGAAAACCATTCATAAAAACCAGAGTTGCCACACCCTTAAAAGACGCTCAGGGAATGTTAGAAAGAGTTCTAAATAACCCTGATGGGATTTTAGACGGGAAAGTTAATAAATCTAAGGAAAATAAATCTTCAGATACAGGGATCGGATCAGACATAAAAAGACATTTTATGACTGGAGTTTCTTATATGATCCCACTTGTAATTGCAGGAGCTGTAATTATGGGAATGGCCAGAATTGGTGGATCTATGTTTGGCGTTACAGACATTTGGGATGGTTCACATATGGAAAGTGGAAATACATTGGTAAAATTATTTCATTTAATGGATGGTATTGGAGGACGTGCTTTAGGTTTAATGCTTCCATTTATAGCGGGATTTATAGCTTATTCTATTGGCGATAGAGTCGGATTAGTCCCAGGTTTTGTCGGTGGACTCCTAGCAAAAGAATTAAATACTGGTTTTTTAGGAGCGTTAATAGCGGGACTTATGGCTGGTTATATTGTTAAATATATTTTAATAAAGATAAAATTACCTGGTTTTGCTTCTGGAATAACCTCTATATTTATCGCTCCAGTTTTAGGAACTCTCGTTACTGCATTACTCATGATTTATATAGTTGGAACTCCACTGTCATTTTTAAATAAAGCATTAGAAGTATGGCTTATGGGATTGTCAGGAGGAAATAAAATAATAATGGCTGCAATTGTTGGAGGAATGGTAGGGTTTGATTTAGGTGGACCTGTAAACAAAGCTGCTGTAACTACTTCTATGGCATTATTAGCTTCTGGAATCAGTCTTCCTAATACAGCTGCCCAGGTAGCAATAATTGTTCCGCCTATCGGGTTAGGATTAGCTACTATATTCGGTAAGGATAAATATAGTGATTCTTTGGTGGAAGCTGGAAAATCTTCTATTTTAATGGGATTAGTTGGTATTTCAGAAGGAGCTATTCCTTTCGCAATAGAAGCCCCATTAAAAGTAATTCCTGTAACAGTTTTAGGCTCTGCTTTAGCTTCTGCTATGGCTGTTGGATTGGGAGCAAATAATACCGCACCTATCTCTGGATTTTATGGATGGTTAGCTGTAGAAAATTGGCAGATCTATGTAATATCTATTCTAACTGGTTCTATATTTATTGCTGTAGTTAGTGTGTTTTTAAAGGGAAAAAGAAAAGAAAGAGCATTAGATTTAGCATAAGGGAGAAAATATTTTGAAGAAAAAAACAATTTATATAGTTGCTCATACCCATTGGGATAGAGAGTGGTATTTTACGATAGAAGACTCAAATATACTATTAATTGAAAATTTAAAAAATGTTATGGACACCTTAGAGGAAAACCAAAGCTTTTCCTCTTATTCCTTTGACGCTCAAGCATCTATCATCGATGAATTTTTAAAAGTAGTTCCAGAAGAAAAAAAACGGTTATCTAAACTCATCAAAGAAAAGAGGATCTTCGTAGGTCCATGGTACACCCAAACAGATTGCTTATTAGTAAATAAAGAATCTATCGTCAGGAATTTACTCTATGGAACACGTATTTGTGAATCTTTTGGTCACTCTATGAATGTAGGATATCTCCCTGATACATTTGGTCAAAATACATATCTGCCTTCTATATTCAAAGGGTTTGATATTGATTATTCTATCTTAAAAAGAGGAATTTATTCCGATGAAATAAAAGAAGATGTTAATTTTAACTGGTCTTCTCCTGATGGAGAAAAGATCAAATCTAATTATCTTATCTTAGGATATTCTCCAGGAGAATTTATTTCTGATTCAGATGAATTTATAGATCAAAAGTTTTTACCTTTAGTAAAAAAAATAGAAAAAACAAATAAAAATAGTAACAATATTTTATTTTTAGTGGGAGGGGATCAAAATTTAATTCAAAAAAACCTTCCTGAAGTCATTAAAAATATCAATTCAAAGGTAGACGACTATGAAATTATTATCTCTAATTTTGAAGATTTTATGGATAATTCTTGGGAAAATAAGGAGTTTGAGACTACGTTACATGGAGAACTAAGGGGAACTGAAAGCCAAAGAGTTCACAGAACCATAGGATCTATGAGATATGACATAAAAAAAGCAAATTCAGAGGTAGAAAATAAGATATTAAACACCTTAGAGCCTTTGGCAATTATAGGGGAACAATTTCAATTAGAATATCCTAAATCTTGGTTAGATTTGATGTGGAAACAACTATTTGATGCTCATGCCCATGACTCTATAGGCGGATGTAACTCTGACGATACCAATGCAGAGGTTATAGGTCGATTAAGAAAAGTAAATAGAACATGTGATGGACTCGTTAATTTATTGAAAAAAAGAATAACTTTTGCAATTTCAAAGGGGCTAAACAAAAGCAATATAGTTGTTTTGTTTAACACTAACAGCAAGGAATTTTCAGGACTAAAAAAATCTATCCTATTCACCAAACAACCAACATTAAGTTTGAAAGATACCGTTGGGAACAATGTTCAAAGTGAAATCATTCATCAAAAATATATAGGGGGTGGGAAGAAAATTGTAGTCAGTGATAAAGGAGATGTAGAAATTGAATTACCTGGATATTATAGGTCCGAGGTTTTAATCAAAACTAAGATCCAATCTATGGGTTGGAATACACTCCTTATGGAAGAACACTCAGAACCTTTAAAAGAAAAGAAATCTATCAATGAAAGTATCGGTAATAAAGATATTAAAGTTATAGTTGAAAATGGCAAAATAAATATTGAAAAATTTGGAAGTATGATAGAGGATGCTTTTTACTTTGAAGATTGTGGTGACTATGGTGATTCATATGATTTTTCACCGTTGGAAGGAGACATTCCATTTAAAATAAATCTAACAAAAGTTATAGAAGTTACTAAGAATAATTTTAATGAAAAAATAAAACTTCTACACAGGTTAGTTTTACCAAAAGATTTAGAGGAAAGAAAATCTAAAACCACTTCTAAAACATTGGAAATCTATACAACTTTTGAACTTAGAAAGGGTGAAAAATTTATTAGAGTTAGTCATAAAATAGATAACAATATAAAAGATCACAGGGTCAGAACTATATTTAAAACCGGTATATTTAATCCGGCTAATTCCTATGCTGATAGCGGATATGCTTTAATTCCGCACGAAACTATATCTCTACGAATGGAGATATGGAAGGAAAATAAATACGTAGAAGCTCCTGTCCCAATCTATAATATGGAAAATATTGCACTGGTAAAAGATAACACTTCTTTGGCTGGAGTTATTGTAGAAGGATTAAAAGAATATGAGATTTTAGAAAAAGATAAATTTGCTCTTACCCTCTATAGAGGCAATGGATTATTAGGTAGAGATAACCTTCTATGGCGCCCTAATAGAGCTTCTGGAATAAACAATACTGTAGTAAAAAACCCCAATGGGCAGCTCATAGGAGAGTTAAAATTCGACTATGCTATTTATTTTGATTGTGATACTAATATAAATAATATTTATGATAATGTTGAAAATTACCTTGAAAGATCCTGCGTTTATCAAAATCAAAATTTAAATAGTTTTGAAGAACGATTAGAACGTTTTTCGATATCACACCTAAACACAAGTATTTCAACAAGTTTTTCTCTATTTAAAATCGATAATCAAAAGATCTATATGAGTAGTTGTAAAAAGCCTTATAATGGAGAAGGAATTATTGTAAGATTATATAATCCTAGTGAGAAATCTGAAAAAGTAAGTATTTTAGGAAAAAATATAAAAAAATTAATAGAAGTTAAGTTAAATGAAAAAGAGATGGATGAGATAAAAGAAATAACCATTGATGGTTTTGGATATAAAACCATTAAAATAGTTCTTAACTAATATTTTTAGGGTATATATTCTAAAAAATATTATATTTAAATTTAATCAAAGGAGGAATAAAAATGAAAAAAATAGTTTTAATTTTAAGTTTATTGGTGTCAATTTTTAGTGTAAGTTTTGGAGAATCTGTTAATATTATGAGTTTTAATATTAGAAATAGTAAGGATAGCACTCTTAAAATCGATGGAAAACATAATTGGCCTGCTAGAAAAAATAAAATTGTTTCGTTAATAAAAGAAGAAAAATTTGATATTTTTGGTATTCAAGAGGCTTTCTATGATCAAGTAATGTTTTTAGACGAGCAACTTCCTGGATATGGATGGGTAGGAGTAGGTAGGGATGACGGTCAAAAAAGCGGAGAACATAGTAATATTTATTATAAAAAAGATAGATTTTCTTATATAGCCGGTGGAACATTTTGGCTCTCTGAAACTCCTGAAAAAGTAGCAAGTGTCGGTTGGGATGCAGAACTTACTAGAATTGCAACTTGGGTAAGACTTGAGGAAAAGAAAACAGGAAATAGAGTTCTTGTTTTTAATACACACTTTGATCATATTGGAATGTTAGCTCAAGAAGAAAGTGCTAAACTTCTTGCAGATAAATCAAAGGAATTTACTGATTCTGAAAAAGAAGCAGTTATAATTATGGGAGACCTTAATTTTGAAAGAACTAACGAAAGATCATATAATGCATTTAAAGAAAATTATAGTGATGCTAAGGTTATTACAGCTACTGCTGCTAAAGGGAAAAAATTTACATATAATGGTTTTGGAAAAAATCCTGTAGAAGAAATTGACTATATTTTTGTCAATGACAAAATAAAAGTTAATAGCTATGGTCAATATAAAATGATTAAAGATGGTATTTATTTGTCAGATCATGGACCGGTTATCTCAGAAATCAAATTACTTAAGCAATAATTAAAAAAACTACCTAAAGGAGCTACAATGAATCAAGATATTCGAAAAATCAGTTATTATTTTATAGGAATTATATTTTTATCTTTAGGAGTTAGTTTGACCCTTCTAAGTAACTTAGGAGCTGGCGGATGGGATGCCCTTACTGAAAATATAAGTAAACTAATCGATATAAAAATTGGAACCATCATTCTTTTAATTGGAATAACTCTAGTACTTTTGGCAGCTTTAATAAAAAGGGAAATACCAAATTTAGCAGCTTTAATAGTTTCAGCAGTTACAGGTAAAGTTATTAATTTTTGGTATTATAGTGTCTTTAAAGGGAGCAACTTTGATAATTTCATGATAAGTTTCTTGATTTTAATATTAGGAATTATAGCAATTGGATTAGGGTGTGCCATGATCTTTGTAACAAATTTCCCTAAAAATCATACTGAAACTTTTGTATTTTCAATAACTAATACTTTTAACTTAGAGTATAAGTTTGTCAAAACAGCTGCCGACACCTCTGCCTTACTTATTTCATTTATCTTAGGATTATATTTAAAAGATTTTTCAAACTTTGGAATTGGAACTATCATTAATACCTTTTTTATGGGGAATATCATTCATTTTATGATGCCTACAGCAAGAAAAGGGTTAAATCTTGTTTTGAAAAATTAAAATAATGAGTGGACATTAAAAAATTAGTTAGGCTTTGTTTCATACCAAAGGAATGGCCAGAAGATATCAAAGAAATGATTTTTAAACTCAATGGAAAAGAGATGCTCATCCTCTCACAATTAGAAACAGAAATAAGTTTTGACCAATGGAATAGCACTGATTTTAAAAATACCCCTGAATGGGCGAATGCAGAAGATAAAGCTAAAAATCTATTAAATAAAGGTGAATCTTTGGAAGATTATGAAAACTGGAGTGGATTCAATCTTATAACTGATTTTTATAAACCAAGAAATGCAGATTCCCTTGCTTAAAAGATATCCCTCTCAAGAGAATTGGACAATATAAACTTCTATCTAAAGCTTTTTCAGATACTGACATCAAACTCATTTATGAAGATAATAAAGTTTGTGGGGGAAATAGTATTTCAAACATTTTCAAAAAAAGGTTTAATGGAATTTCTTCTACCATGTTAAAATTTTCTACAGATCTTCCAAGTGAAAAATTCACCTTAGATATTAAAAATGGTACAATAACAAAAAGATATAAAAAAAATAAAAGACCTCCCAGCTGTAATAGCAGTCAGGAGGTTTTTATTTTATTAAGATTGAAGTATATATCTATTCCTGCCGCTTTCCTTGGCTTTGTAGAGAGCCTTATCGGCTTCCTTCAAAAATAAATAAGAATTTTGATCTTTGGGAATTGTAGAGCTCTTTATCCCCATACTGACCGTTACCTGCCCAAAATTAGAATCCTTATGTTCCAGATTGCACATTTCTAATTTTTTCTGGAATTCATTTATCAGACATATAGTTTCTTCCAAAGGGGTCTGGTATAAAATTATTAAAAACTCCTCCCCACCGTACCTGCCGGCGATGTCTCCTTCCCTTTTAAAAACTTTTTTTAGAAGCTTCCCTATTATTTTTAAAACCCGGTCTCCCTCAGGGTGCCCGTACCTGTCATTATATTTCTTAAAATAATCTATATCCATCATGATGAGAGTTAATATGCTTCCAGACCTCTTAGCACTCTTAAACAGCAGATCATATCCTTCATCCAGAAACCTTCTGGTAGACAGCCCTGTTAAATAATCTGTATATGCTAATTTTTCCAGAGCAATTTTTTTATCTTCTATATCGTTTTTTTGTTCTTCTGTTTGAACCATAAGATTATTAAATGCTCTTATAACTTCATCCATCTCATTGCCTACCTCAGGATATTCAAGCAGCTTATATTTTTGATTTTCCCTTATAGAAGTAATATGACTATAAAGGGATACAAGGGGAGTAATCAATTTTTTATTCACTCTATTTTTTACAAAGAAAATAAATAGGAATGAAAGGATAATAGGGATCATTCCTATCCAAAAATTCAATAAAGCACCCTTGGAAATCCGGTCATCTACCGTCACCTTTATGATGTAAGCTATTTTATGAACACTTTTCATATAGGGAAGGTAATAAACTCTCTTCCCGCCTTCTATTTTATCGGAATAAAAATCCAGCTCTTTTTTTGAATCAAGAATATTTTGTATAAGTTTTTTATCATTTTCATTGGGAATATAAAGTTGCAATGATAAATTATTTTTTATCTTTAAATCAAATATATAGTCATCATCTATTTCTTGAATAAACAGAAGGTGTCCGGCTGCTTTTCCATTTCCATTGCTGTCCAAAATAACATGGGAAAAAAATATATAGGCTTTCCCGGCTATATCCATATACCCCGATACTGTTTTGACCCGGTTTTCACCATTTGGCTGGCTGCTGAAAAAATATTTTTTACCTTTTAATGAGATGACATTTTTTATATTTGTTTCGGGAAAAGAATAATTAACAACCTCGTTTTGCTTATTGTCATAGATAGCAATGTAATCCAGTCCAAAGAGTTTCAGGGAGTCTTCTGTAAAAAGTCCCTCCCAAAATTTTTGTTTTTCTTCCCTGCCCATAGATCCATCCATGCTTTGGTAGAGTGTATCCCACTCGGCATTGTCCTTTAGGATAGAAGAAAGGTGGTCAAATTGCTGTGAAGTAACTGAAAATAATTTATTTATATCCTGTTTATGTTTCTCTCTGGTAGCTCTTTTAAGAGCCGGAATAACAACCAAAATATAAGAACTTATATAGGTAACGGCCATTATGCATATAAGAGAAAAGAACCATTTTTTCATAGAATTTTCTAGATTTTTTTTCAACTAAATCCTCCCTTATTTTATCTTTAATGTTGCAGATGTTATCACTAGTATACTACTTAATTTTTCAAAATTGAAGTTTTTTCAATAGTTCATTATATTCAATTAAGTTAAGGGAATCGATTGTAAGCCTGTTATTGTTTGTTTTTAAGTAAGAAGTTTGAGCGGACTTCAGACAAGATTATGCAGCTTGGAAAGGTTCTGGTCGATATAGTTAACGGGGAAAATTTGAGAAAGCAGGAACTGGAAAATCTAACAACAACAAAAAGAGCTTCGATTAGAAGCTCTTTTGTTGTTGGATTCTTCTAAAGAATCCTCTAAAGTGTTGATCTTATGACCTAATAATTATTGACTCAGATCTTCTAATAATTTTTTTACCTTTAACTCTATCATCTCTACACATTTTTTCTTGTCCTTTACATTTTCCAGTCCAAAATTAACCACTTTATCTGCCAGATGGATTGGACAGTCAATATCGCACCCCATCTTTACCAAAACATCTACTTTTTCAGGCAACTTATCCATACTGCTTGGATGATATCCCTCCATGGAGTATCCTTTGGATTTCATTATCTTTTCCCCAGCTTCATTTACCTTTTCAGCCGGATTAGTTCCTGCTGAATAAATTTCAAAAGTTCCATCATTAAATTCATTTCCAAACCTTTCTCCAATAAGAGATTTAAAAGAATTTCCGCTACATACGAATGCTATTTTCATTTGTTTACTCTCCTTTTTTATTTTAATATTTTTTCATTGATTCATTGATTCTAAGATACTCTCTTATACAGTTGCTTCTTTTGCTTTAAAATATTTTCTTGTTGAATTTGAAATTTTTACCAGTATTAACATTACAGGTACTTCTACCAGAAGCCCTACTACAGTTGCTAAAGTGACTCCAGAGTTAATACCGAATAATGCTATTGCCACTGCCACTGCCAGCTCAAAGAAATTACTGGCTCCAATCATAGCTCCTGGAGAAGCAATCTCATGGGGCATTCCCCATTTTTTAGCCCATAGGTAGGCTATAATAAATATCAGGAACGTCTGGATAGTAAGAGGCACCGCAATAAGAGCTATATCCATTGGATTGGTCAACAGCTTATCTCCCTGGAAAGAAAATATAATGATAAGAGTTAACAATAATCCTGTCATAGTACTTTTATCAAACTTTTTAATAAATGTGTTTTCCAAGTAATCCAGCCCTTTGTGAGCTACTACAGATTTTCTTGTAACCCATGCTGCAACTAGAGGGGTTACCACAAATAAAACCACTGATAAAAATAAAGTTGCATATGGTACGGTAACATTGGAAACTCCTAATAAAAACCCTACAATGGGAACAAACGCCACCAATAGTATAAGGTCGTTTACTGCTACCTGCACCAGGGTATATGCAGTATCACCCTTAGTAAGTTTACTCCATACAAAGACCATTGCTGTACAAGGTGCTGCCCCTAATAAAACTGCCCCGGTGATATATTCATCTGCAAGCTCTGTAGGGATAAGTCCGCCAAAAACTCCCTTTAAAAATAGTACTGCTATAGCATACATTGTAAAGGGTTTAATCAACCAGTTCATACTGGTAGTTATGGTTAATCCTTTTACATTTTTCGTTGCACCTACGATACTTTTAAAATCAATCTTAAGCATCATTGGATAGATGATCAGCCATATCAATACTGCTATCGGCATGGAAATATTTGCATACTCTAACTTACCTAAGGCTGTTGGAATTTGAGGGATATATTTTCCAATCAATGTCCCTCCGATCATACACAAGATCACCCAAACTGTAAGGTATTTTTCAAAAAAATTAATTCCTGTTTCTTTTTTCATCCTTTTTCCTCCCTGTAAAACTTAAAATTATATTGATAACCGTATATGATTATCAAATCATATACCTGATTAAAAAAAATATACTAACATTCTGAGTATTTAATCCTGTTTAAATCTTCTAAAAATATCCCTCCATTTAATCTACTCTCCAATATTTCTTTTACAAAGTAATTTTCTTTCAGAAACTTTTCAGAAATCTCATAATAAACCCACTGAACTCTTTTTTCTCCTACAATTATTCCCGCTTTTTTTAGTTTATTGAGGTGTCTGGAAAGATTCGATTGGTTGAGTTCCAATATTTCTTCCAATATACAGACACAGGTTTTATTTTTGTTGTGTAATATATTTAATATTCTCATTCTATTTTTATCTGAAATCAACTTTAATATCTCTATTATCTCCATGTTTTCCTCCTCAGCTATATGATTATATAATCATATTACTTTTTTTTACAATATAAGTCAAGATATTTTAATCGTTATCGGTGTGTGTTTTCTTTGCTCCTTCAGCAGGTGGAGGAATTTTAGGAAATAAAGTTGCAGTAAAAATAAAATAAGATATCCAGGTACCTAAATAAAAAGAGGGCGACTCATAAGTAAATTTTCTACTTGAGCCACCCTCTTTTTATTTAGCTATCCTCCTAGAGAATTCTCTAAAATATTAATCTCTTTATTTGTATTTTTTTTAATAGTAATCATTATCAGATTCTACCTCGTCTGAATCTTCAGGGTAATCTATATCATATTTTTCAAGTATTTCTTCTTTCATTTCTTCGGCCTCAAACCATTCAGGAGTATACATATCTTCTTCACGTTCAAACAGTTCTAAAAACCTGTAAAAATCCTCCGGTGTCATAATCTCTTTTAATTCATCTAAATCCATAATTTGTTCTCCTTGTTGTAAATTTATTAAGAAATTTTTCCTCCTTTAATTATTATAGAAATATCAAGTTGATTTAGGAGATTTTCTTCTTTTGACAGACATTATAGTACTATATTTTAATGGATTAATCAATTGTATTTTTTTTATTTTTTCACACAAAAATTAGACGTGATTTCACTCAAAATTAAGTTGACTTTTTAATTGCAAAAGCATAGAATATCTTACTAAAAATCATTTATATATAAATAATTTTTACGTAAAAAAGATTTTATTATGGAGGAAAAAATGAATATAGGTTTTGTTATAGGTGATTGGGGAAAATTGAACCCGTCTAAAAATTCCACTTTAAGAATGATTCACGAATGCTGTGCAAGGGGTCATAATGTGGGGATCTTATATCCCTGCAACCTTACTATAAGAGATAATATCACCTATGGCTTTGTTAAGGTATTAAAAAAAGAAAGTTATGCACTGAATAACTTTACAAGTTTTCATAAAAAGATGGAATTTGATGAGAAGATGATGCCTATAAATGCATTTGATGCAATGTTTTTAAGAGCTGCTCCACCGGTAGATTCTATTATGCTTAATTTTCTGGATTCGGTTAAGGATGAGGTATTTATAGTAAATGATATCGACGGGATCAGGAAAGCTAACAACAAACTTTATACTACTACTTTTCATGACCCGGAAGATGAATTTCTTCCAAAAACCTATGTATCCAAAAATACCGAATACTTAAAGGGAATAATGGAAAAATCAGCTGAGGAAAGAATGATATTAAAACCTCTTGATGGTTATGGGGGAAGCGGAGTAATTATCATTGAAAAAAGTGCCAGCAAAAATTTAAGTTCCCTTCTGGATTTTTATATAAATGGAAAGACCGGTAAACACTATGTAATAGTGCAGGAGTATATCCCTGAGGCTGAAAATGGTGATGTCAGAGTAATTATGTTAAACGGTGAACCAATAGGAGCCTATAGGAGAGTACCTTCAAAAACGGATAACAGGTCGAATATACATGCCGGAGGTAGTGCCGAAAAGTATAAACTTACAGACCATGATCTGAAGATGTGCAGGAGGATAGGAAAGAAACTTGTTCAGGACGGTCTTTATCTGGTAGGCCTTGATATTATTGCAGGAAAACTTATAGAGGTCAATGTTCAAAGTCCCGGTGGGATAGTAAATATCAATAAAATGACTGGAAATAAGATTCAAAAAAATATTATAGATTTTGTGGAGGAAAAGGTTCATGAGATAGAGGAATTTGCCAAAGTAAAAGAATACAGACTCAACAGAAGAAAATTATTTAAAAAAGAGATGTCCGGTTTAAAAATTAAGAACTAGGAAGATTATTCACAGGATAAGAAATTTTATACCTTTTATTTTTTAACCGGTAGTTTATCCATATAAATTTTATCCCACTGCCTTTTTATGTTAATATGTTGTTATAAAGGTAAATAAATATAAAAAAGGGAGGATGTAGATGGGATCTGTCCATGAAGAATTAAGAAGGTCTGTGGAAACAGGGTTTATAGATAAAAATTACAGTTCAAACAGACTATATCTGCCCCAGTTAATCACAAATAACAGATTAAAAAATAAAAAAGTCCTGTCGACCCTCTTAAATGAACTGCGAACCTGTGACGAGTTTTATTTTTCAGTTGCATTTTTGACTAAAAGCGGAGTGGCTGTGCTGATAAATACTCTGGAGGAGCTGAGGAACCGGGGAATAAGGGGAAAAGTTTTGGTGTCCCAATATCAGGATTTTACCCAGCCGGAAGCCCTGAAAACCCTCCTGCAGTTTGAGAACATCGAACTCCGTATAGCAACTGTGGGTAATTTTCATGCCAAGGGATATTTTTTTAAACATAAAAACCGGTACACCCTCATGGTGGGAAGCAGCAACCTCACTGCCAGTGCACTCTGCACCAACAAGGAGTGGAACCTCATGGTAACCGCATCGGATAACTCAAATCTGATATCGGAGGTTTTGGAAGAAGCTGATTCAGAATTTGAAAAGGGATATCCTGTAACCCCTGAATATATAAAGATCTACGAAAAAATCTATGATCACCAGAGGGAAGTGAGGTATAAAAACAGGGAGGAGATAGAGAGTATTTTAAAGAGGGTTGAACCCAATAAGATGCAGGAAGAAGCCCTGAAAAATATAGAAAGATTGAGAAGAGCCGGAAATGACAGGGGGCTCCTCATATCAGCAACAGGAACAGGTAAAACCTACCTGTCGGCCTTTGACGTAAAGGAATTTAATCCCAGGAAATTTCTCTTTATAGTCCACAGGAGAAATATAGCAAAAAAAGCCATGGAAAGCTATAAGACCATCTTTGGCAGAGAAAAAAGGTTGGGACTGTTTTCAGGGGAGGAAAAAGATACAGAGTCGGATTTTATATTTTCCACGGTGCAGACCATCTCCAAAGAATCAAATTTAGAATTATTTTCAAAGGATCATTTTGACTATATTGTAATCGATGAAACCCACAGGGCCAGTGCTCCTACATACCAGAAGATATTAAATTATTTTACTCCCGAATTTCTACTGGGAATGACAGCAACTCCCGAAAGAACAGACGGTTTTGATATATTTGACCAGTTCGATCACAATATTGCCTATGAAATCAGATTGGATGGAGCCTTGGAGGAGGAGATGCTGGTGCCCTTTCATTATTACGGGGTTACCGATATAAAGATGGAAA
This sequence comes from Psychrilyobacter piezotolerans, assembly GCF_003391055.1. NCBI lineage: Bacteria > Fusobacteriati > Fusobacteriota > Fusobacteriia > Fusobacteriales > Fusobacteriaceae > Psychrilyobacter > Psychrilyobacter piezotolerans. The sequence goes on along the minus strand of NZ_QUAJ01000019.1, from coordinate 8,041 downwards.
ATAACTCCATATCTGAAGATGAAAACTTTTCCAGACTGACCTCGAAAGAGAGGGTGGACAGGATAATTGAAAAATCAAAATTTTACGGAACAGATGACGGGACTGTTCGGGGACTGATATTCTGCAGCAGGAAGAAGGAAAGCCAGGAGTTGTCCAGATTATTCAATGAAAAAGGGTATAGGACAGCAGCTCTTACGGGGGAAAGCACGGAAAATGAGAGGGAAGAGGCTGTCAGAAGGCTGGAATCGGAGGATTTTGACAGACTGGATTATATCTTCACAGTGGATATCTTCAATGAAGGGATAGATATACCAAAAGTAAACCAGATAATTATGATTCGTCCAACCCAGTCAGCCATAATATTTATCCAGCAGCTGGGAAGGGGTCTTCGAAAAAGCAGGGGAAAAAGCTATCTTACAGTTATTGATTTTATAGGAAATTACAACAATAACTATCTGATTCCCATAGCCCTCTACGGGGATAACAGTTTTGACAAGAGTAAGATAAAAAAGATGCTGGTCAATGAAAGCAGGATGATCCCCGGAAGCTCCAGTATTAATTTTGACAGGATATCCAAAGAAAGGATCTTTAAAGCTCTTGACCTGGCTAACTTAAAGACCAAAAAAGATCTGGTAAAAGATTATGAACTTTTAAAATATAAGCTGGGAAAAATACCCATGATGACCGACTTTGCAGAGATGAATTCCAGGGATCCCAAAACCTATGTAGATTATTCTAAATCCTACTATAATTTTATAGCTTCCCAGGAAAAAGACCTGATCCCTCCCCTGGAGGAAAGGGAGAAAAAACTATTGGAGTTTTTTTCCACAGATATTGCCAATGTGAAAAGGATTGAGGAAGTGGTGGTGATCTCCCAGCTGATAGAGAGAAATAACTATGGGGTAGAAGCATTGAGGAATGATATTTTAAAAAAATATGGGTATGAGATATCCCATGAAACTGTGATTTCCCTCTATAAAAATCTTAATTTTGAATTTATAACAGAGAAGCAGGAGAAGAAGCTGGTCAGTGTAAGGGAAAAATATGGATTTAATATAGTAAATTTAGAAGATAGTAAATTTACCTTGGAAGATGATTTTCTAAAGTCATTGAAAGACGAAACTTTTAAGACTTTTTTATTGGATCTTTTAAATTATTCTATAATTCAATATGATAAGGTCTATAAAAAAGAAAATTTCTATGAGGGATTTATCCTCTATGAAAAATACTCCAGAAAAGATGTCATAAGGGTACTGAACTGGGAAAAAAATGAAGTTGCCCAGGGGATTGCAGGATATAAGGTGAATGAAAAACTGGGGAACTGCCCTGTATTTATTACCTATCACGGGGATGAACAGATCTATGATCACGGTTTTTTAAGCAGGTCGGAATTTAAATGGATGTCCAAGGCCAGGAGAAAATTAACCAGTCCGGATATGACTGTGATCAGAAACCGGAGGATAAGGATGCCTTTATTTGTAAAAAAAAGTGAGGATGAGGGGATAGAATTTTTCTATATGGGAGATCTGACCCCGAAAAAAGACGGGATAAAGGAAACCATAATAAAGGATAAAAAGGGAAAAGATGTCTCGGTGGTAGGAATAGAGTGCAGGTTAAACAGGAGTGTAGAAGATGAGATGTACAGGTATCTGATGGAGGAGTAGTTGTGGATATCTCCGTTTATGCCTCTAAATCGATGTAGAATTAACTTACATTGATTTAGGGGTATTTTTTTATGGAAAGAGGAACGACTAGTAAGGGTAAGGTCTTGTGCTTACCTGGAAAATAAAAGCTTTGCCATCAATAAATTTCGTAATAATTCGTGACAAAGAAAAATTCTAAAGATTCCATCTTTAATACGGAATACTTTTTCTCTACAGCTAGAAATAAGTATCCAAAAAGAGCCGCAAGTTTATAATTATCTTTATGAGTAAGTCAGAGGATTCCCGTTTCTTATTGGGGTGCCTGACGGGCATGACAGGTGCGACGAAACTTGCAAGGTGTTTACTGAGGAAGCTAGACGACTATAAACTTCAAAATTAAAAGTCAAAAGATAGAGTCAGATTCTAATCAGCGTCAAGAGTTTAGAACCTATGTCAAAAAAGTTCATAAAGAATTTTTTTAAATGAAATAAATAACTTAGATAAGGTTGCTATATGCATGATAGTTGCTTTTTGAAACCATACATGTTAAAATAGTTGCACAAAGAAACTAAGTTTAAGAGGTGAGTTTATGAAAAAATATGATGAATTGGCTAGAGAATGGAGAGAAAGAAAAAAAAATATGCTGATAGATAAAGAAAACCCTATCTGCAACTGGGATGATACAGATGTCTTGTTTTTTAGGGAAAATCAAGGGAAAAAAATCACAGACAATAATCCCTATGTCAATATTTTAGATGTTGAAGAGTTTGAATTATTATTGGAAAATGAACCATATCCCCTGTCTCCGCCTGCTATGGCAAGATCGGGAAATCCCAAAAGTAAAACCGGGGAATTTTTTAAAGTGATGCACAAAGAAGTAACAGGAGATGAGATGCATTATTTTAAAGACCAGATGATCTCCATGGAAAGAATTATGAAGGAGATAAAAGGCGGAGCTCCCAAGCCCAATCCAGAGAAAAAAATGGATCTTCATGAATTAAAAGGTGAAATGAAAAAATATGCCAAGAGTTTGGGATTTTCAAGTGTGGGCGTGACAAAATTAGACAGAAGGTATGTTTCTGCCGGGTATGAAAATGAAATAGCTTATGACACCATTATCTTATTGGGATATGAGATGCCCAAAGAGATAATTGAGAACTATCCAAAGCCCCAGGGAGAATTAGGTGCTTTTTATGCATATACGGGCTGTGCACGGAATGTTCACAAGGTGGCAGATTTCATAAGAGATAAAGGTTATCAGTGCCAGGCCAGGGACTGGAAAGGTGGTATTAAATATCCGCCCCATTCTGTAAATGCAGGCTTGGGGAATTATTCAACCTATGGTGTATGTATCACCCCGGAAGCCGGGACTCGTCTTAAATATTGCGCTATTTTAATAGATGAACTGCCCATAGATCAACCCAGAGATTTTAATATCGAAGAATTCTGCTCAAGGTGCAGGATGTGCCAGAAATCATGTCCTTCAAAATCTATCCCTAAGGAAGAAAAAATGCATAAGGGAATTCTTAAGCGCCAGACACGTTTCGCTACTTGTTTTGAAATGATGACAACGGACAGGGAGTGTATGAAGTGCGTAAGAGTATGTCCTTTCAGTCTTTTCGGGTATGAAAAATGTATGGATACGTTACCGGAATACTACAGGTATAATCTGGCCAAAGAAGATTTAGATATGGAATTTTTAAGAGGAGAAGGTGAAATAGATGGAAAAAAATAAAATAATCCATACTTTTGGAGATATCTGCAATAAATCAGCTGTGGAAATAAATGAGAAAACCACTGTCTCGGATATTTTAAGTGAATCTGAAGGTATGAAAGAAAACAGGAAGTTAAAAGTGGTCCAGATCGGAGGACCCCTGGGAATTTGTATTCCTCCAAAGGATATATCCAAAAATATCAATGAATTTGAAAAGTTTTTCAATGGAAGGATGATAGCTTTTTTAAATGATCTGTTCTGCCCGGTAGACTATATGAGGTTTTTAACCAGGTTTTTAATAAGAGAACTTAGAATTGACAACGATAACATAAGAAAATTAAACCAGTCGATTGAAAAAATAACCCAGGGAAGGGGAGACCTGGAGACCCTGGAAGAGATTAAAAAATCTCTTGTCCTGGGAAAAACTGTAGCAGAAAAACGTCTGGCTGACATCTTTTTATTTCTTTTGGATGAATTTAAAGATGAGGTTTTGGAGCATATCCTGGATAAAAAATGTTCAACGGGTATCTGCAGGACTCTCATCACTGCACAGTGTATAAATGCATGTCCTGCTGAAGTTTATATCCCCGGGTATATTGAACTCATGAAAAATGACCAGTATGAAAAGGCATATGATCTTATGAGAAAAAACAATCCCCTTTCCTTCATATGCGGGAAGATTTGTGCCAGGCCTTGTGAAGAAAGGTGCAGAAGAAAGGAGATCGAAAGTACAGTTGGAGTCCGGGCTCTAAAAAGATTTACCTGTGATCTGGTGGTTAACAATAAAGAATATACCGAAGATAAACTGGAATCTAATTCCAAAAAAATTGCTGTTGTAGGGGGAGGGCCTGCCGGGATCAGTGCTTCATATTACCTGGCTAGAACCGGGTACAGTGTGACCATCTATGAAGCTTCTTCTGTTATCGGAGGAATGCTGGCAATGGGAATACCGGAATACAGACTGCCCCAGAAAACTATCGACGATGAAGTAGAGTTGATCACCAACCTTGGAGTAAAAATAATTAAAAACACAAAAATAGGAAAAGATATTTCATTGAAAACTTTGAGAGACAGTAATGATGCAGTATTACTGGCTTCCGGATGTCATATGGGAAATAAATTCGGTCCGGAATCAGAAAATATTGAACCGGCTGTTAAATTTTTAAAAGAGGTTAAAATTGATAAAAGAAAAACAATAGGAGAAACTGTATTGGTTATCGGCGGCGGGGATGTAGCGATGGATGCTGCCAGAACAGCTCTCAGGCTGGAAGCGGATGTTATTGTGGCTTCTTTAGAGAGTTTTGATCAGATGCCAAGTAAAGAGGAGAAACACGAAGCCGGAGAAGAGGGAGTTAATTTTCTCAACCAGTATGGAATTAAAACTATCGAGATAGAGGGAGAAAAGCTTCTGGTTACATTAAAAAGGTGCCTGATACTGGAAAAAGACGGCAGGTTCGACCCTCAATATGATGAAGATGATATTAAAACTTTAGAGGTAGATAATTTAATTATGGCAATAGGCCAGAGACCGGATAATAGTTATTTAGATGAAGATATCAAAACAGTAAATGGCTGGGTTAAAACAGATAAATATTCATTTAAGACTACAGCTGAAGGTGTTTATGCCATAGGAGATATGTACAGACCCGGGATAGCCATAAAAGCCATTGCAGAAGCTAAAAAAGCAGCAGCTGCCATGGATGAAGCCTTGGGAGGAGACGGGCTCTATTTAGGAGAGGAAATTGAGATCCCGGAAAGACCTCTTAACTGCCAGATGTGGGAAGTTGAAAAAGCTGATGAAAATATTCATGTTCCCCAAAATTTAGCCGATAACTTTGAACTGGTCTCTGTGGTATATACCAGAGAGGAAGCCAAAAAAGAAGCGGGCAGGTGTATGAGGTGCGACAGGAATTCCATTAAACCTCTGCACTTAAAGTAGTATGCTGAAAACTTTTATATTTTTAAACATATGTTTATTGGCAGATATTAAATTTAGAAAAGAGATCTCTCATTTACGAAAGATCTCTTTTCCTTCCCTTTTCTTCATAGGGATTTTAGTATCTTTATTTAATATATATTTTAAGTTTAATTTTACCCAGGAGACCGGTAAAATTTTATTGACTGCATTTTTTTCAACTATCGGTCTGAGGTATTCCAAAAAAACTTTTTTTAAAGGGTTCAAGTGGCAGATGATATTTTTAATCTCTGCTGTTTCTGTGTCTGTATTTCAGAATTTATTTATCAAAATAGTAGGTTCTTTTGTCTGTTTTAAAGATATCAAATTGTATTCTTCACTGATGCTCATGGGGGATTTTTCTGTAGTTTCAAAATACTCCTCCCATCCTTCTATTTCAGGGATGGAAACCCTTACTATAATTTTAGGAACTATCTCCTGCAGTTTATTCTTTTTAGTTATTTCGAAGGGGAAAAAGCTGTATACGGAAAAACTGCAAAAAACCAGTATAAAAAATATTTTTAAACCTGCAGTTATTATTTTTATAATCACTGTTTTATCCCTTTTACTGGAGAAAACTTATTTATCTCCCTTGAAAAGTATTGGTATTGCATATATCTCAGGGCTGTTATTCAGATGGAACCTGGATAAAAAAGCAGTATATTTAGAAAATTTTCATATAAATAAAATAGGAAATTATTTCCTGTCATTATTCATCCTCCTAAAATTTTCATCCTTAGATATAAAAAGCCTGCAGATACTGGCTTTAAGTGATATTTTTATTGTTTTTTTGCAGATTATCCTGCTTGTCTTATTCTCGGCCTTCTTCGTATATAAAATATACAGGAAAAAAACTTTAGCTGTTTTTTTGTCCGCAGCCATCCTCGGATTCAGTATAGGTGTTCCTCCATCTACTATGTCGGTACTGCAGCAGGTGGGGAAAGAAAGGGGGACACCTCCTCATATGATTATGATTGTTCCTGTTGTAGGAGCATGGCTGATAACGTATTTTAATCCTGTTATTTCAAATTTTTTCTTAAATTAAGTTTATCTATGATATAATTTATTTAAGAATTTTTTAAAGGAGAGATTATGAAGGAACATTTAATTACAATGGCTTTATCCAGTATTGAACGGGATTATAACTATTATATGAATAAGAAGTTAAAGCAGTATAATATCGGAAAACATGAGATAAGAGCTTTAAAGGTTATTAATCAGTATTCCGGTTTAAGCCAGAATGAAGTCTGTTCTATTTTAAAAGAAGATAAAATAACTGTCAGTAAGGCTGTAAAAAACCTGGAAAAACAGGGGTATATCAATAAAGTAAAGGATTTAGAAGATAAAAGGATCTACAGACTTTATATCACTGAGAAGGGTTCTTTTGACAGAAAAGATTTTATTGAAATAACAAATAATATAAATCAGATTTTTTCCAGGGGTTTATCCGATCCACAAAAAACAGAACTGTTGAAACTTTTAGATATACTGCAGAATAATATCCAGGAAGAAGCCGATAAACTGAGAAAGCTTTAAATTTTATGAAGCCGTCAGAAAGACTGCAGTCTTTCTGGGGGACTTTTTTTATAGTTAAAAAGCTCCTTACAGTAATTTGTAAAAAGGTAGGAAAAGAAGAAAATATGCTTATTTTAGACTTGAAAATTATTTGAAGAAAATAGAATAAATTTTTTTATATAAAATAGTTGCATAAAGAAACTATTGTTATTGAAACAATTGCAAAGATAAATTAAGTTTGAAAGGCGAATTTTGAAAAAAGATGCTCCCCGATAAAGAAAATCCTATCTGCAACTGGGATGATATAGACGTCTTATGTTTCAATGCAATAAAAGAGGAATCAGTAGATTTTATAAATAACTTATTTGGAATCAATGTTTAGAAACAAATTAAATCAAGAAATATTAGAATAATTATTGCAACAGAACCATAAGTTTAGGAGGAAAGAAAAGATGCAACTAGCAATAGGTTTAATCATATTTATAACGACATTTTATTTGATAATAACAGAAAAAGTCCCGGGTCCCATAGCCACCCTTTTAGGGGGGCTGTCCATGGCACTTGTGGGAATCATAAATGAACACGAAGCACTCCATGCCATCGGCTTCAGACTGGAAATAATACTCCTGCTGGTAGGGATGATGATCATCGTTCATTTTATCTCCGAAACAGGAGTCTTCCAGTATTTAGCAGTAAAGGTAGCACAATTAGTAAAGGGAGAACCCTTTCCCTTACTGGTACTTCTGGCAGTAATAACTGCAGTCTGTTCAGCATTTTTGGACAACGTAACCACTATCTTACTCATGGCACCGGTATCTATCTTACTGGCAAACCAGCTGAAAGTTGACCCCTTTGTATATATCATGACCCTCATAATGTCGGCCAACATAGGGGGATTAGCTACATTGATCGGTGATCCTACCCAGCTGATCATAGGAGCAGAGGGTAAGATAGGATTCAATGATTTCTTAATCAATACAGCTCCAATAGCCATTATTTCACTGATTATGTTAATAATTACAGTCTATTTTATGTACGGCAGAAAGATGGTTGTATCGAGAGATCTAAAGGCCAGGGTAATGGAACTGGATGCATCCAGATCCTTAAAAAACATAAGATTATTACAGGAATCTGCTACTATATTTGCCCTGGTAATCTTTGGATTTTTGATGAATAACTTCATCGATAAGGGACTGGCTATAATGGCTCTCAGTG